>WREX01000231.1 GCA_009779115.1 Propionibacteriaceae bacterium | reverse complement strand
GGCCAGGGCCGGGGCGACCTTCCACGACGACATCATCAACGGGAAATTCCACGGGGCGATGGCCACGACGACACCGGCGGGCTGATAGATCGAGTACGCATGGTGCCCGCTGTCCATCGGATATTGATCGCCCATCGACAAGGCCTGATGGTCGGCAAAGAAACGGATGTTCCAGGCCGAGCGCTCGACATCGGCCAGGGCCTGCGGAGTGGGCTTGCCCATGTCCAAGGTGTCCAGACGCGCCAGGTCCTCCGCGTGCTCCATCATCAGATCGGAGAAACGCCTGAGCACCCGCTGACGCTCCTGGGGTCCCATGGACGGCCATGGCCCGTTGTCGAAAGCGTCCCGGGCAGCCTGGATGGCGGCCTCGACGTCGGCTTGGCCGCCCAGCGCGATCTCAGCCCAGGTCTGCTGGGTGTACGGGTTCATCGACTCGAAACGCTTGCCTTCAACCGACTCGACCTCGTGCCCGTTGATGAAGTGTCCGAAAAACTCTGTCATTGTGTGTTCCTTCCCATGTCCCTTTCGGCGAGAGTTTCGTCCCCGGCGGCGAAGTGCGTCCTCGGCACCTCGTTCAGGATCACCCTGACCGATGATTTCGACGCCTGGATGGATTCCATCGCGGCGTTTGTCAGCGCGCTGATCAGCGCGCGCAATTGCTCAGGGGTACGACCCTGCGCCAATGTCACATTGATGATGGGCATCTGTCCTCCTTCGCCGTCACTGTCCGCCGAGGAGATGAAGCGTGCCGAGATGGGAAAAATGGAAGGCTAGTTGTCCACCCGGGGTGACCGGATAGGCGTCGGTGATGCCGCCGGTCAAGATGATCTGTCCGGCCTTGATGCCCATGGAGCGGCTGGCCAACTGGTTGGCGGCCAGAGCCAGGGCCTCTCCGGGGTGTCCGAGGATGGCCGAACCTGTGGCGGAATCCACGATCTGGCCGTCGACTTCCACCGCCACCGCTTCCCCGCCCAGGTCGATCTGGTCCGGATGCAGGGTGATTCCGGCGGTGATGTACCCGCCAGATGAGCTGTTGTCCGCGATCACGTCAGGAGCCCGGAAACGGAAATTGGCGTACCTGGAGTCGATGATCTCAACCCCGGCCATCACCCAATCGACGGCAGCCATGGCTGTGGCGGCCGAGATTCCCGGGCCCTGGAGGTCCTGGCCCATCACGAACACGATCTCCGGTTCGGCCCGAGGATGGATGAATCTGGATGTCGGCACCGGAACGCCCACCGGCAGGACCATGGCGTCGGTCAGCCAGGCGACCAGCGGCTGGTCGAGGTTCATCCGTTCCTGCTTGGCCCGCGAGGTCAGACCCAACTTGACCCCGGTGAGAGTCTCGCCGCGGCGCAGACGCCGGCGCAGGGCCTCGTCCTGGACGGCGTAGGCCTCCATCAGTGTCATGTCTTCCCATTCGTCGGTGAACGGCTCGCGCTCGCGACGCTCGGCTTCACAGGCCAGTACTTCGGTGGTCACCGACTCCACTGTCCAGGTCATGCTGCGGCCTCCCGTTCTGCGACCCTTTCCAAGGCGATATCAATGAGCATGTCTTCCTGCCCACCAACGTACCCCCGTTTACCGGCCTCCATCAAGAGATCAATCACTGGGACGTTGTATCTTTCCGAGGCCCGCTCCGCGTGGAGCAGGAAGGAGGAATAGACCCCGGCGTACCCCTGGATGATGGATCCTTGGTCCATGAAAGGCACCCGGGTCATGAAGGGGCGCACGACGTTCTGGGCCAGGTCGAGCAAGGTGGGGACGTCCACCTCGGTCGAGACGCCGAGCCGGTCGAAAACGGCGGCCAAGACCTCGGTCGGGGTGTTACCGGCGCCGGCGCCCAGGGAACCCAGGGCCACGTCGATCTGGCGGGCCCCGGCACGCTGGGCCAGGATGGAATTCGCCAGTCCGAGCGACAGGTTTTGGTGCCCGTGGAATCCGACCTGGGCGCGGTCTCCGATCGCGTCAACCAGTGCGGTGACCCGGTCAGCTGCCTGCTCCAGGATGAGCGCCCCCGCCGAGTCGACGACGTAAACGCACTGGCACCCGGCGTCGGCCATGATCGTGGCCTGCTGGGCCAGCTGCGCCGGCTCGATCCGGTGGGCCAGCATGAGGAAACCGACGGTCTCCATGCCGATCTCGCGAGCCGCGGTGAAGTGCTCGATCGAGATGTCGGCCTCTGTGCAGTGGGTGGCGATGCGGGCCACCCGGGCTCCGCACTCGTACGCATGCTTGAGGTCTTCGATGGTGCCCAAGCCGGGCAGCAACAGACAGGCAATCTTGGCTTTCTTCGCCTCGTCGGCCGCCGCTTCGATCAGCGTGAACGCGTCGACCAGCGAGAAGCCGTAGTTGAAGGAGGAACCGCCCAGGCCGTCGCCATGGGTGACCTCGATCACCTCCACATTCGCGTCGTCGAGTCCGCGGACCACGTCGCGTACCTGCTTGACGGTAAAGCGATGCCTCATCGGGTGGGATCCGTCGCGCAGAGTCGTGTCGGTC
>WREX01000230.1 GCA_009779115.1 Propionibacteriaceae bacterium | reverse complement strand
TTGCCCTCCGCTGGCGGCAAAGGCGGGTTGGTGAACCGGCCTTGGGGGTCGTCCCCCCTCTTCAGATCAGTCATCGTCACTCCAGGAATGAGACTATCCCACAGCTACGACATGACCGATCGCAGGCAAGAAAAAACCCGCCCCTGGGGGCGGGTTGGTCGACCATTCGCACTCAGCGGGAAACCTTGCCGGCCTTGATGCACGAGGTGCAGACGTACAGACGCTTGGGCGTCCCGTCGATCACCGCGTGCACGCGCTGAATGTTGGGGTTCCAGCGACGAAGTGTCTTCTTCTTCGACCACGGCACGTTGTGTCCGAACCCCGGACCCTTCGCACAGATATCGCACACTGCTGCCATGATCATTTCTCCTTGAAGTCGCTGGACACCAGCCCATAACCAACTTCGCCATCATACACGACCACGCGAACCGGCTCAAAGTCGAACATTCGGCGGTGGCGTGGGAGCAGAGCCTTCTTCGTTTTTCTTCACCCGTACTGCCGACCATTGGTCGTCCAGGGCCACCTGGGAGACCGGATGGTGTCCCGCATCGAGCAGTACCGCCCACAAGCTGTCCCGGTTGATGTCGTAAGTCTTTTTACCCTTCGACTTCGGATAGGACACCCAAATCACCCCGCCCGGCGCACAGGCTGCCACCGCTTCGGGAAACCTGGCGACGCACTGGTCGCGACTGTCGATGAACAGGTGGACGACCTCGGCCTCACCCTGATCGACTTGCTGGATGTCGTCCGATTCCGGGTACGGGCCGGGAGCGCCAAGGACCCGGACCCGGCTTCCCGGGCGTACTCTCATCCTTCGAAACATCGTGGCGTCCATACGATCCTCCTCGCTGCTCAGGTCCGGATGACCACGGGCACAATCATGGGCCGCGAATGCAGAGTCGTGGCCACCCAACGCCCGATCGTGCGGCGGATCACCTGCTGTAACAGATAGATGTCCGTGACTCCTTCGGCCAGCGCCGCCGACAGATTGCCCCGGATCTGCGGCTCGACATTGGAAAACACCCGGTCATCGTCGATGAAACCCCGGGCCTGGATCTCTACCGACACGACCTCGCCCTGGCCAGGCCTGACCACCGCGATCACGGTGATGAACCCCTCGGACCCCAGGATCCGCCGGTCGGCCAGAGACTCCTCGGACAGGCAACCCACCGAATCTCCGTCGACGAGGATGTACGACGCGTCCACCTTTCCGACGACCCGGGCCACATGGTCATGCAGGTCGACGACGGTCCCGTCCTCCACAGTGAGAACATGCTCCACACCTGTCGACAATGCCAGTTTTGCATTGGCCTGGAGATGCCGCAGTTCTCCGTGGACCGGCATGGCATTCCTGGGCTGGACCACGTTATAGCAGTACAGCAACTCCCCGGAGCATGCGTGCCCAGAGACGTGAACCAGCGCATTCCCCCGATGGATCACGGTGGCGCCCAGCCCCAGCAGAGAGTTGATGACCCGGAAGACAGCGTTCTCGTTGCCCGGGATCAAAGATGAAGCCAGCACCACAGTGTCCCCCGGCCCGACGGTGATGCTCGGATGCGACCTGTTCGCCATGCGGGCCAGCCCCGACAAGGGCTCTCCCTGGCTACCGGTCGTCATGACCACTAGCCGGTTTTCGGGAATGGAACCAACATCGCCCAGATCGGCGAGGGTGCTCCCGGGCACCTGCAAATACCCCAAGTCACGAGCAATGCCCATGTTGCGTACCATGGAACGCCCATTGTATGTGACCACCCGTCCGTGGGAGGCCGCCAGATTGACCACTTGCTGAGCCCGATGGACATGCGAGGCGAAGCAGGCCACAATGATCTTCCCCGGCGCCTGATCGAAAATCCTGGCCAAGGCGGGTTCCACCGCCAGTTCGCCGGTCGTGAATCCCGGCACCTCGGCGTTGGTGGAGTCGGCCATCATCAGGTCCACCCCCTCCTCGCCCAGACGTGCGAAGGCCCGCAGATCAGTGAGGCGGTGGTCCAGGGGCAACTGGTCCATCTTGAAATCCCCAGTGTGCAGGATCGTGCCTCCAGCTGTCCGCAAGAACAACGCCAGTGCGTCAGGGATCGAATGGTTGACGGCGACGAACTCGATGTCGAATTGGGTACCGATCATCCTCCTCTGCCCCTCCGACACGCAGGTCAAGACCGGCGACAACCGGTGTTCCTTAAGTTTGGAGTCCAGAAAAGCCAAGGTCAACCGAGATCCGAAAACCTCGATGTCCGGACAGGATTTGAGAAGGTACGGGACCGCGCCGATGTGGTCTTCATGCCCGTGGGTCAACACCAAGCCCACGACATCGTCGAACCGGCTGGCGATGGCGTCAAAACCGGGCAGGATCAGATCCACGCCAGGGTGGTCCTCCTCCGGAAACAGGACGCCGGCGTCCACCAGCAGGATCTCACCATTGATCTCGAAGGCCGTCATGTTGCGGCCGACGTCCCCCAGACCTCCCAAGGGGATGACTCGCACAGTGTCGGGGGCCAGAGTCGGCGGGTCACTG
>WREX01000229.1 GCA_009779115.1 Propionibacteriaceae bacterium | reverse complement strand
GTGATCCGCGGCGCGGGTCGGCAAGACCACTGGGAGTATCCAGAAGAAGTGGTACGAGAGTTGCTCGGCAACGCGCTGATGCACCGCGACTATCATCCGCTCACCCATGGCAGCCAGGTCCGAATGGAGATGTATCCGGACCGACTGGAGGTCATCAGCCCAGGAGGGTTGTATGGGAACGTACCGCCATCCGCCCTGCTTCACGAGGCAGTATCGTCTTCACGCAACGCGGCCTTGGCAAAGCTGTTGGAGGACATCACTTTTCCCGACACCAGACAAACCGTCTGTGAGAATCGGGGCACGGGATTACTGGTGGTGTCCGCAGTCATCCGTCAAGAAGGCATGCGCGAACCCGAAGTGAACAGTCAAATCTCCCAGTTCCGGGTCACCCTGCGAAACGGTGCGCCCCCCAGTCCCACGGCCAAGGCGAAAAATAGCACGACACTCCCCGACAGCAAACGGCGCATCCTCGACCTCCTGGCATCGGGGCCGAAGACGACGACCGAGCTTTCCACTCAGACCGGCTTGAAACTCGTCACGATCAGGGCTTATGTGAAAAGTCTGGAAAACGCTGGATTGGTACGTCCAACCGAGTCCAGCCGACGCAGTCCACGCAACGCTTGGCAACTTTCATGACAAGTACGAGCACACCCAACGATTCGCACACGAGACTGTCAACAGGCCGCACCGGATGATGAGTGGGATTCACGACTCTCTGAGTCGTCAACCAGAGGCAACTCCTCAACTCCATTGCGCCGTACGGCAAGAATCCAAGGTCCAGGTCTGGACCACCACCGCTCGATAGCCGCCATGTTGGCTCGGAAGCATTCGACCTGTTCTTCTGCTTTCATGTTGCCGCTGGCTAGGCACAGCATCCTCAGCTTGGCACTCAGTACTGCCTGGCGTTCGGCTGGTCGATATCGAATCTTGGCATCTTTGTGCGCGACCACATAGTCCAGTCGCCCGGCCTCTCCAATCCACTCGACATCCGCAACATCTGTCCTGCCGAACAATTCAAAAATCGTTGTCGTCTGATAACCCGCAGACCTGAAGAAAGCAGGCATAGACACACGGCCAAGACTATGGTCCACGAGAATTCTAGGCCGCGAGGGCAAGATGAGTTCTGACGATACTTTCGACGTCATCGTGGCTCACACCCATTTCTTCAGCGACAGTGGCCACCTTCTCGCCAGCCTTGAACATGCTCAGAATGTCTTCGACGCGAACACCGGATGACTCAACGATGGGCTGGCCGAAAGCGAATCGTGGATCGGCCACCACCGAGGTTTCCCCATAGGCAGTGAGACGAATCCGCCCTGGCAGGTGGTCGTGCGTGTAGATGATCGGCTTGAGTCCGATATCGATGATCTGCGGCAAGCCACCCTGCTGGTCACGAGCTCTCTCCCAATGCGGGTCACCACGTGTCGCCAAGTTCATCAGAATGTCCCGCCCATCGTGAGCGAGGATTCCCTGTTCAAGCATTCGGTCGCCCAGTTGCTTGCGTACTGCTGACATGCCAGTGGTGACGGCTTGCATGGACAGGCCAGCCTTTCTCAGTTCCCGATAGAACTGAGCCTCCACCAAACCCATGAAAGGCAGACGCGGCTCGCGGCCCTGGCCAGGAACCATAGTGAGCAGGTCCGACTTATCACTCCAAGCCTTGAGCGTGCTGGGTGGCATTGCGAGGTGAAAGGCCGCCAACGCGACCGTGTACAACGGCAACGTGAATCTCGTGTCCGACATCATGACACCTGCCTTCCTCGTCGTACTTCCATTATGACGGCCAGGTCAGACATCGTGTGCTCGCCACGGCCATGTCCAGACTTCACCTGACAATCCCGCTGACCCGCACAGGGACATCAAATGTCGGGGTCCTGGCACAAGTCGTACACCCGGTCGATGTCGCTGGGGTGGAACGGACTCCAGCGGACCGGGACACCCGTTCGTGTGGTTATCGACAGGTTAGAGATGCCGGGTGCTCACCGGCGGCCTGATCTCGTTCCCTTGGGGTAGAGCACTTTGAAGCGCTCCCACACAATGTCAGTGGTGTCGTCGACAACAACTCCCTGGGCTTGCCACAAGGCCTTATGCTCGGTACGCCAGGTGTCAACGGTTCCGTCGCCATCGCCCTCGGCGGCTGCTTGCTTCGCTGTTACCTCGCTGAATGGTAGGACTCGGACTTCAACAGTACGTAACAATGCCCGTGGGTGTCCATGCCCATCGAGCAGGATGGACAGGTCTCCGACGCTGGGGAGTTCTGCGTCGGCCTCAGAGTATTCCTCGTACAGCCCTGTTGTCGCAGTCTTGCGGCCCGTGAGCACGGCTTCCACCACCTGGTCGGCCAGCTCAGGTGAGTCGCCAAGGCTCCACGCGGGCGGCAGTACGGCCTCGCTCCACTGTTTGCCCATGACGACATCGAGGTCGCCGACCTTCGCATAGCGCTGGGTCAGTTCCCAGAACTGCTGCAACCGGGCATCGGAGTCCAGATCATCGTCCATCTGATCATCATGTCACAGGAACCGTACCCCCGAAATTCTCGAACAGCGACCAACCCGAGCCCCCCGTCGCTGCCCGCGAACCTTC
>WREX01000228.1 GCA_009779115.1 Propionibacteriaceae bacterium | reverse complement strand
GCTGGTTTTCTTGCTGGCCGGGTGTTCGGCGCAGGCCACCCAACCGGCCACGCCGTCGACGGTGACTCACACCCGGGTGACATCGACATCCACAACACCGACACCGACGCCGACACCCACATTCAGTCCAACGCCCAGTGATCCGGTGCCGATCGGGCCTGTTGGAGGTTGCGAAAAGCCATCCAAGGCGATCATCGACTGGATCGACGCCAGTCCTGTTGTCTTTGTCGCCACCAAGGTTCCTGCCGACGGGATACGGATGGTCAGTGTGGGACAGGGGAATAATGCGGGGGAATACTGGTGGGTTGTCACGGTCCTCACGGCCGATTCTTCAAAGCGATTACAGAGTTATCTCACAAATCAACTCAGTTCCAGTACGCCGTCGGGGTTGGTGTGGATCGACCTCGGTTACACATCGGCAGGGGTCTGGGATCAGGTCTACTGGGCTCCGGATCGTCTGGCCGCCGGGAAGCAGGGTTTGACGACGGCCCGGTCTTGTTTGTCGGCAGCCACAGCGACTCAGGCGGCCAAGGCGACGACGGCTGCACCCAGCCCCACTCCCACCCGATCGGTGCCGGTCGGGCCGATCGGCAATTGCCAGGCACCCACCGACGCCGTGATGGCATGGCTGCGGGCGAACGGCAACAGTTCCTTGCCTGCTTCGGATGTGACGATGGTCAAAGTTGGTGAGGGGAATCAGCCGGGTTCGGTGTGGTACGTCGTGGCGGCAGCGGCCTACGACTCCTCGGGGAATCCCACCACCGGAGTCGGGTGGCTGACGGACACACCCTCGTCCAGCAACCCGTCCCAAGCGTCGTGGATCAGTTTGTACGGACCTGATCCGTGGAACCTCGTCGACTGGCCCGCCGACCGCCTGGCCGCCGGTCAGTCCGCACTGCAGAAAGCACTGGGCTGTTTGCCGTAGGACGGATGTTAGTTGAGTACTTCGTCCGGTACGGCAGCTGGCGGTGATTCCTTGCCATGGAATTCGGCGATGATGACCGACCCCATGATGACCACGCAGGCTGCTATTTGGAAAACTGACATGATCTCGCCCAGGGCCAACCAGCCGGTGACCAGGGCAACCACGGGCGCGGCGTTGATGGCGAGAGCGGCTCGGCTGGCAGGCAGCAAGCGCAATGCGGAGTTGTACAAGGAGAAGGCGGCCAGTCCGCAGCCGATTCCCAGATAGGCGATGGACGCCCAGGTGTGGACAGGGACAGTTGCCAGCCGTACTGGTCCCGATGCCAGCGCGAGAGGGGCGAAGAATACTGCCCCAACTGCCATCTGCATACCGGTCAGCAGGAGGGGATCGTACCGTGTGCTCAGTTTTTTGACTGTCAGGGTCGACCCGGCTGCGGCCAACATGGCACCCAGTTCCAGCAGATTGCCGAGTACGGGGTTGGGCGCCGACGCCTGTCTCTCGCCGCTGAGCGAGAGAACGACCACTCCGGCCACAGACACCACAACCGCCACGATCGTGCGGCGACCAGGGCGTTCCCTCAGGACCAGCCAGGCGCTCACAGCCACGATCAGCGGCATGACCGCTGTCACCACGCCCGCCTGGCTCGAAGTCGTGAACGAGAGGGCAAAACCCTCGCACCCGTAGTACAGGCACGGGATGCAGATCATCGCCACGGCGAGCAGTTTCCAGTCCCCCGGTTGGTACACCGGGCGCTTCACCCAGCGCAGCATGGGCAGGAAGACGATCACCGCCATCCCCATGCGAAACCACACCACGTACATCGGCGGCAACGACGAGTACGCGCTTTTCGTCACAGCGAAGCTTGTTCCCCACAACAAAACGGCGCCAGCAAGGTAAAACAGGGGCCGAACCGACGTTCTCACCGATCTCCTTCTCATCACCTGAAGCCTCAGTATAGGCCCCGCCACAGGGCCACCATGAGACCGCTGGGCTCATGTAACCAGCTATGAGGATTACCATAGAATGTCACCTTCCACTGACGGAGTGCCCGTACTCCCTGGTGGTGAGGTGATTTCGTTGTCTAGGGCAGGAGATCTCATGAGGCCCTCTCATCGTTTCGGAACCGCTGCCGTCAACCAGGACAGTGACCCGGGTGCTGCCGCTCCCCCTGATGCCGGCCACACCACGTTGGTCAGCGAACGACACGAGCACCACGGCGCGGGTGGCGCCACTCACAACACTGATAGCCAACTGGAGCAGGACTACAAAGCGTACGCAGCCGGTCAGGCGAGCGATGTCGCGACGAAACTGAACAGTGCCCTCACCGGCCTCAGCGAAGCGGAAGCGGCCTCGCGCCTGGCGAAGAACGGCAAGAACACAACCTCCTCCGCCAAGCCCAAACCATGGTACGTCTTTGCCGCCAAGTCCTTCGCCGACGAGTTCATCATCGTCCTGCTCCTGCTCGGCGTCATCTCGCTGACACCGCTGATCGGCGACCCGCTCGGCGCGTCCATCATCTTCATCCTGGCGGTCGTATCTGCCGTGATCCGCTTCACACAGGACTACACCTCGTACCTCAGCAGCGAAAAGCTGAAAACAATGCTGCACACCACCGCCGATGTCCGCCGCGACGGAACCCTGGTCAAGAAGAACATCGAGGAT
>WREX01000227.1 GCA_009779115.1 Propionibacteriaceae bacterium | reverse complement strand
CGGCGCTGATCGCCTCCGTCCTCTGGAGTTTCACAGCCAACCGCAAATTCACCTTCAAATCAGTCAGCAACATCCCGGTCGCCATGATGAAAGTGACCGCGTACTATCTGGTTTTCACCCCCGTCTCGACCTGGTGGGGCCAAGAACTGACCGCCACCACCTGGGGGATCGGCACCACCGCGCAGTCCTACATCGTGCTGATCGGAACGATGGTGATCAATTTCCTCACCGAGTTCATGGTCTACCGCTTCTGGGTCTACCGCCGCTCCATCAACACCTCCCGCTCCGGCCTGAGAGAACAAGAAAAATACCAGGTCAAGTACGAGGGGTAGTCACTTCAGCCTGAGGACTGGACAGGTTTCGGTTGTTCGGGCGGGGCCTGGTCGTACTGCTGCCAGACTAGTGGAGGGATGCGTTCGATGAATTGTTCCATGAGTGTCAGCAGCCCGTCTAGCTTGTCGTAGTCGGGTTCGGGTGAGCTCCACCAGATAGTCAGATCTCTCCCGTCGATTCTCAGACCATTCAGGCCCTCGCCCGGACCGTGCAACCATTGCATCATCAAGACTTGGAGGAGGTCGGCGGTGTACTGCGGGTCGGCTGGTGTCACAGGGTAGGCCTGGTTGGAAACGTCTGAGTTCGCCTGGACGGTTGGGTGTTTGGATTCTTGGGCATTGTAGTTGACGAAGCGATTGTCATCCAGTATCAGATCCGGCAAGGCCACAGGCATTCTCGTGGTGAGGATACAGTAGGAACTTCTTTCTTCGAGATCATGCGACGTGGTGTAGAGGTACGTGTACAGGAATGAGCTGAACTCTCTGCCGGCCGGGGTGACCCCCTCGATGACATCGAGCACTTTCGGGTCCTGGCCATCAGTGAGCTGAAATGGGGGACCTTTCCAGCACCTTGACATGTCCTGGTAGCTGGCCCGGTATGTGGCTTGGTGGTTGCGGGCCCAGGCAGCGGCTTGGGGATTGAGCTTGCCGTCGCTGCCTGCACTCGACCGTGACAGCAGGGCCCAAACGCCGACGACAACTGCAAGGAACGCAATGGTGTAGACAACGGTCATCTGTCACCTCCCTAACCCCAAAAGACTAGCATAATGTTATCATGTTATGGTTAGGGGAGAAGGTCCGTGAGTGAGGCGTAGACACTTCTCACGAGATGCTGACTGCGTGGTGCGGTTGTCGCATCCAGTCGTTATCCAACGAGGGTGTCCACCAGTAGCCACCACTCAGGACGGGATAGGTTTCGGATGCTATGCCTGGATCCACCGATCGCTGGCGTCGCGAGCGACGTACCAGTGGGTAAGATCAAATGGGTGCACTGGGCACAGCGACAACGTGAAGGCAGACTGGACGTGTGTTGAGCGTTGGCGATGGGGCCAGGGTGCCCATCTGGGGCCGCGCAGTAGCAATGGATCGGTGGATTCAGGTGTAACCCGGATGCACCGATTCATGGCTACTCCGCGACGCTGTGGAGGCACGCTGGCTCGTCGGTCGGCGCTCAACAGACGTCCAGTCTGCCCTCACGCCACCCGCCGACCCATCGCACCCCCACAGCGTCGCTCGCGACGCCAGCAATCGGTGCATCCGGGTGTAACTCCATTTAAGCTTTGCCAGGTCCTCTCACTGAAACAGTAACTCCACGGACCCAACCCAGCGCCGAGTACGTCCATCAGTGGCGACAAGCAGACCGGAGCGTACTTGGGCAGTCGAGATCCATGAGAGGTCCTCGAATCCCGCGACAACAGCAGTCGTTGCCCACATGTCCGCTGTGACCAGGGAATCCGCGATCACCGACGCCGAAGCGATAGATGAGGCAGGCGTGCCAGTTCTCGGGTCGATGATGTGCAAGCCGCGCTCCGCCGTACCTGAGGTGGCCACCGCACCATTGGCCAGACTCAGAGTCGCAATGATGGCGCCACGCTGATGGGGGTCGGCGATTCCGATCTGCCACGACCAGTCTGCACCATCGAGCGTACGCAGCCACACATCGCCCCCGGCACTGATACCGACGGCTTGGGACAGGCCCAATAGTGGTGCCAAGTACGTTTCCGCAACTGATTCGATGGCCCACCCTTTGACGTACCCTGTTGGATCGAACCAGCCCTTCCACCAGGGATCGAACAAGCCGTCAGTGCGCTCCCGCCAGGTCGTGCACGCCTGTGTCACCACCCTCACACGGGGATCAGCGTCTGCGAGAGACAACTCCCCGGCTGCGATGCGACGTACTTGAGACGTCTCGCGAAAGGGTGAGAAGATGCCTTCAATCTCGTCAAGGTCTGCCCAACAGCCAGCCACGGCCTCATCGAAGAGAGGACGGGTGTCTTCATCACCGACACAGTGAATGGAGACCATGGTCCCCATCGAGGGTCTCACTGCGACCAGTCGGGGTCGTCGATGGGTGTGCATCTGGGCTTAGCCCTGATTGGCCTGATCGATGGCGTCTTGAAGAGATTCGACGTACGACTTGGAGGTCATCGTGGCACCTGAGACGAAGTCGATGTACGTGCTCTGAGCCTCAATGACAGCGGCATTCAGCTTGGGAATGGCAGTCTTATTAATGGTGACCGATTTTTCGGCTTCAGTGGGCG
>WREX01000226.1 GCA_009779115.1 Propionibacteriaceae bacterium | reverse complement strand
GGCTGTCTCCGGCTTGGGATTCCTGGTGACGCTCCAACTCCAGTACGCCTGGGGTTGGTCCGCCTCCCACGCTGCTGAGGGCACCCTGCCACAAGTCGCCATCCTGATCGTTGGCGGGGCAGCAATCCGCCCGCTGATCTCGCGACTGGGCATGGAGAAGACATCGTGGATGGGAGCCATCACCGTTGTCGGAGGCCTGGCCATCTATGGGTCACTGGGATGGATCGGGTACGAATGGGTCGCTACGGCCCTGATCCTTGTCGCCGCCGGAATGCGCGTCGTCGGCGTCGTCGCGGGCACCACCGTGATGCGCGGTCTGCCCGCCGACCGTACCACCGTGGGCGCCGCTCTGGTCGACACCTCCGGCGAACTTGCCACCGGCATCGGCATCGCTATCAGCGGCACCATCATCGCAGCCTGGGCCAACGGCCCGCTGGTCAGCCTCACCCCACAACAGACTGTCTCACTACAACAAGGCATCATGCAGGCAGGGATCGTACTGACCATTCTGGCAGCAGCTCTCGTGAGCTGGGGCATCACCCAGGCGAATCGATCCACTCTTGTCAGGCGACTGCCTGCTTGAACCAAGGACAAGAGAATTCGGCAAGCGCATCGATGACGGTCGATCGGCTCTCACTATCCACCACAGGTGCAACCGCAGACGCGTGTCAGTACTAGCCCTCACCAGGGCAGTACGAGGCCAATGAGGAACGATGTGAGGTTGGCCAGCAGTACGAACACGAACAGTCGGGCGGCTGGACGACTCACCCATCGTACTGGTTCTCCACCGGCGGCCACCGTTCGCAGGACGGCCCATTCAATGAAAACGATAGCCACCTCGGCAGGGATGAGAGCCGACCATGGGCGTTGCCCGGCGATGCCGAAGCCGAGTGACAGAGCCAAGTTTGTGGCCAGGTTGATCAGCACACAGACCAGCACGAAGCGGCGACTGCGGTAGCCTGCGGCAAACAGGATGGGCGTCTCGATGACTACCGTCAATATCGCCGCGCTGAATACGATGGCTGCGGCGGTCATCGTTTCTTGCGGCGCATCAACATTAATGCCAGGGCCGCGACGACGATCACGATGACGACGACGATGATCACGACCAACACGATCGGGAATTCACTGGAGTCTGGTGAAAAAGGTGAGGGGGGCGGGATGTCCAGTCCTATCATGGAGTTACTCCTTGGTTCATCGGATTCTCGTTCTGCGGTTCATGAAAAGTCTAGCTACCAACAGCCCAATTGCCATCATAAACGGCATTAATTATTTGCCATCACATCCGGGAGCACTGTCCAAACCCCACTTGCTTCGGCAACGACTGTGAACTGTCCTGAACGGATCCATCTATGACAACAATGTGTCTTCTACTAGGCGCCCTATCCACTCCCGAAGGTGCTTACGACGCAAGAGATGGGGTGGATGGAGGATCATTCAAGTCAGCAGACACGGGCGATCCGCTTGCCGACATTGATCTCACAAGGGATTATGGTTGGTCCTTTGGCCAAGGGGCCTCAGGGAGAAAACCAGCACAGCGCACAGCAGCAGTACGGCCAGTACGAACCACTGCGAAGAGACCAGGCCCACCATCAGTGCCGCTGGCACCTGGAACAGTTGCGCCATTCCGAAAGACAGGCCCGGACGTCGCGTACTGGCTACCAACCCGAGGATCACCGGGGCCATGGGAAGCGCCAGGCAGAACACACCGGCCAAGCCCGCCCACGTTTCTCCTGGCCATAACCCCATGAACACAGCAGCGCCGACAAATCCAGCCATGGCCGGTGCGAAGGCACCCCAACGATCGGCGATCACTCCGCCGATGGCTCGTCCGCACATCACCGCGATGGCTGCCCAGACGACCATCGCCGTGGAGTCCTTCCACGGTTGTGGGGCCGCAAAGCCAGTTGTGGACCTGATCAGCGACATCACCGCCAGTGCGACCAGGACGAGCACGGGTGCCAGTCCGCGACCGTTGGCAATGGTCCAACTTGGGCGGCTGGGCTGAGGGCATTCCGGCATGGCGTCGGTCAGCGTTGAGCCGATTCCCAGTCTTTCGGGGATCACCTCGTTGCGTCGACCTGTCACCGTGCCCCACATCAGAACAGCCAGGCCGCCGAGGACCACGGCGACAGCGAGCAGCCCGGTCCATGCTGTCGTACTGGCAAGCTTCCAGACCCCGCTGCCCAGGAGGGTGCCGAGCGCCAGTCCAATGGCGCCAGACGATTCGAAGACGCCTACAGCCATCCCCCGGCGCGGCAGTTTCAATGTTGCAGTGCCAGCGGAGATGTGGAACGTCGCGCTGCCGAGGCCCAACAGCAGCACACTCCCCCAGCCGACACCTGGAAGGATCATGCTGACATGCGGATACAGTACGCCGATGGCCAACAGAACCAGGCCACCCAGGCCGACACGGCCCTCCGACAATCGTGCGAACGACCCTTGCGAAGCCAGCACCGCAAGCACAATCGGCATTCCAAAGGCGATCACTGAGTACACGACAATGTGCGTACCGCCGATCACCCCCTGAGCCAACATTGAGAACAACACCAAAGAGGTCACGAACTCCGCCATCCCGTGCACAATCGTGTACGTCCCG
>WREX01000225.1 GCA_009779115.1 Propionibacteriaceae bacterium | reverse complement strand
GAAGATATCGGGAAAGGGACTGTGGTGGAGATTCCAGCACCCGGAGCGGGAGTTGACGCGTACGCGAAGAACTACGACGACGTGCTGGACGAGCTTGCCACGAGTGCTGAAGGGTTGAGCAGCGAGGAAGCTGACGTCCGGTATCACCGGGACGGACCCAATCTGATCCCTGAGGGGAAGCGCGATTCGGCTATTGTCCGTTTCATCAAGCACTTCGATGACATCTTGATCTACATCCTGCTGGGGGCTGCCGCGTTGAAGGCGGCCATGGGCGAATGGGTGGACTTCGGGGTCATCCTGGTGGTGGCGTTCATCAATGCCACGATTGGTTTCATCCAGGAGGGGCGGGCCGAACAGGCGCTGGAGGGCATCCGTACCATGTTATCCACCAAGGCCCAGGTCCGACGCGATGGCGAATGGACCCAGGTGTCGGCGGAAGAACTCGTGGTCGGCGATGTCGTGCGAGTCGGACCGGGAGCCCGGGTGCCGGCGGACATGCGACTCCTCCAGGCCAGCAATCTTCGTGTCGAAGAGGCTGCGTTGACCGGGGAGGCTGAGCCCGCCACCAAACGTACTGACCCGGTCGAGGAAGGCACTGGGATCGGGGACCGGACATCGATGCTGTTCTCTTCCTCCATGGTCTCGGCCGGCAGCGGAATCGGCGTCGTCACCGCCATCGGTGCCCAGGCCGAGATCGGGCGGATCACCACCATGCTGTCCCAAATCCACACCTTCGACACTCCCCTGACCAAGCAGATCGCGCGGTTCGGGAAGGTGCTGGCCCTGATGATTGGCGCGATGGTGGTCGTCATGGCCCTGATCGGGCGAATCGTGCATGAGATGCCCTTCCCCGATTTGGTCTCCGCCACGATCGGCTTCGCAGTTGCTGCCATCCCTGAGGGACTTCCCGCGCTGGTGACGATCACCTTGGCACTGGGGGTCCAGCAAATGGCCCGCCGTCATGCGATCATCCGCCGCCTGCCCGCCGTGGAAACGCTGGGAGCGGTCACGAGGGTTTGCTCCGACAAGACAGGCACACTGACGGCCAACGAGATGACAGTACGACGGGTGGTCACACGGTCGATGTCCTATGAGGTGTCGGGGCTGGGGTACGCCCCGGTCGGAGACATCACGGCTGGATCGACGCCCGCGGCACTGGCCGACCACCCGGATCTGGAGACCTTTCTGGTGGCCACATCCATTCCGATCGACGCCGTGGTGACCGAGTCTGACAAGGGGATATGGAGCCTATTGGGCGAACCCACGGAAGGGGCTCTGCGTACCTTGGGCCTCAAGGCTGGGGTCGATGTGTCTGACTTTGAGCGAGTGGACCAGGTGCCGTTCGACTCTGAGCACAAGTACTCTGCCAGCCTGACGACGACGTCAGAGTCAGACACGCTGATCTTCATGGTCGGGGCGCCGGACCGGATCTTGAACCACTGCACGACTCAGTTCACCAGCGGGAGCAGCGACACCGGTGCGCTCAACAATCCCGGAGCGCGTCCGAGCCCGCTGGAACCTGGCCGGGAGGCTTTGGACCGCAACTGGTGGGGACACCAAGTGGCCACCCAGTCTGCCCAGGGGCTGCGCGTGTTGGGAGCATGTTTCGCCCGGGTTCCGGCCGACATGGACACCCTCGACCACGAGGACTTGGAGGGGTTGTGCTTCGCCGGCATCGCCGCGATCGTCGATCCCCCGCGCCCCGAAGCCATCGTGGCCATTCAGACCTGTCATGCGGCTGGCATCGGGGTAACGATGATCACCGGCGACCACGCGGGCACCGCGCTGGCCATCGCCGACGAGATGGGGATCCTGGTCCACGAACCTGAGGAAATTCCAGTTGTCACAGGAGCCGAGTTGGAAGCGGCCACTGACAAGGAGTTACGGCATATCGTCACTCATGCCCAGGTCTTCGCCCGTACTTCCCCGGAACATAAACTGCGCTTGGTGAAGGCTCTCCAAGCCAACGGCGAGATCGTGGCCATGACCGGAGACGGGGTCAACGACGCGCCTGCCCTGAAGCGGGCCGACGTCGGGGTGGCAATGGGCATCAAAGGTACGGAGGCCACCAAGGAGGCTGCTGAGATCGTCCTGGCGGATGACAATTTCGCTACCCTCGAACATGCCATCGAGGAAGGGCGGCGCATCCACGACAACTTGCACAAGTCAGTGCTGTTCCTCCTGCCGACCAACGGCGCCCAGGCACTGGTGGTCCTGGTCGCCGTGCTGTTCGGGCTCACCCTGCCGCTGGCGCCGACGCAGATTCTGTGGGTCAACATGGTCACGACTGTGACCCTGGCGTTGGCTCTTGTCTACGAACCGGCTGAGGCGGACATCATGACACGGCCCCCGCGCCGGCCCAACTCCCCTTTGGTGAGTCTGAAATCTCTGCCACGGATCGCGTTGGCATCCATCGCCATCGCAGCCGCCACCTTGATTGCCTTCAACCTGGCCCAAGCCTTGGGGGCCGATATTCCCACGTCACAGACCTGGGCGGTCAACACCCTCGCCCTGGGACAGGCGGCGTACCTGTTCAACTCCCGGTTCCTGCGTGAGTCGAGTTTCCGGCGCGAAGCCATCACGGGCAATCGTACTGTCTGGTTCGTGGTG
>WREX01000224.1 GCA_009779115.1 Propionibacteriaceae bacterium | reverse complement strand
TCCTCATCTGGCTGGTTTGTTGGGTGATGCGATCTGCCGTCGTTTTCTGGAGGCTGGTTGGGTGTCCCGTGTGGGTGACAGCCGGGCCGTCCGGTTGACACCAGTGGGTGTGGAGCAAGTCACGCAAGCGGGATTCTCGGCTGCCGCGTTGACGGTGGAAACGGCCTGACCGGTCATGACTGGCACCGACACCCTTAGCATGCGCGTCAATTTGGCTGAACCGGTCGATGTGGCTGGATCGGCTCACTTCCTGCTGCGTAATGGTGATGATCTGATGGACCGGTGGGATGGACACTCGCTGGCGCGGATACTGGACACTGCCAAAGGGCCGCTGCCTGTTCGTGTCACACCGGAGATACCGGGGTGTGTGCGCGTTGATTTCCCCCGTCAGGCCGGTGTCGACGCAGATGCTGTGGCGTACCAAATCAAGAGCCTTTTCGTCCATCCCACTGCTGGCTGGGAGCAGTTGCTCGCTGCTGATGCGGCGCTGGGCCGGATTGTGTCGCAGGCTGGTGTGATCCGTCCGATGCGATTGTTCGACCCGACGTACTGTTTGATCAGATCGATCAGTGCCCAGCAAGTCAATCTGAGGTGGGCGACAACGCTTCGCATCAGACTCGCCCAAACCTGTGGGCGAGCCTTCCGGGTCGGTGACACTGTGGTGTACCACTTGGAACCAGAAGCGATCATTGCCACAGGGCGACAGGGACTGCGGGAACTCCAGTTTTCCACCCGGAAAGCCGAATACCTGGTCGCTGTCGCCGAAGCCTCCCTCGACGGCCACCTCAATCTGGAACGCCTGACTGTCTTGCCAACGGCTGACCTGGTCTCCCAGCTGTGCCAGATACGCGGAGTCGGGCGCTGGACTGCCGAATGGTTCGCCGTCCGAGTCCTCGCCTGTCCCGTCGTTGTCGCCGGTGACTTGGTTGTCCGCAAGAGTGTGGGATGGCTGTATGACCGCACTCCCATCCCGACCGAAGCCCAGGTCCGTACTCTCACAACGACCTGGGGACCCAACGCGGCCATCGCCCAACAATACGTCCTGGAAGCCTTCACAACCGCCCACGCACCCCGTTCTCCCAACGGCTAACGTAGTCGTACAACCGACATTGAACATATCTCTGTATTAGGACGAAGAAAGAACAAAGGCTAGCTGGGAAGTGAGACCAATCAAGACGCAACACACTACCTAGAACGCGTTAATTGCCAATGTGAAATGGGGACCTCGCCGTGTCAATCTTGGTTTCGAGTACAGATATGCGTCGGCTGAAGTCAGTTGTCGTGACTATTTAACGGGTAGTATTCGGGCTCGCTGACATCACTGGGGAGATGTTGACAATGTTTGTACGGCGTGCATTCTGTACTAACGTTGTCTCTCATCTTGGTGATGGCTTTTTCCCGCCAAGTACCATTGATTCTGAATCAGCGGTCGAGCCCACGGACATACTCTTGAACACAACAGCCTGATCTTGAGAGGGCATCCGTGTGGCGGGTTTCGGGGAAACCCGCCACATCGCCTGTCCGGGTGAAATCTGCCCAATCACTTCGAAATGGAAAATTCGGCGACTTCCCAGTGGAAGATTCGGCGACTTCACAGTGGGAAAATGGGAGATTTCGCTCGAAGCCCTCATGCAGGGCGAGGATCAAGGTGCGCAGATCGTCTCTGCTGATCCTCAGGCCGCTGGATTTCATTTCGAAGCAATGGCCGTACGCGACCTGAGGATCTACACCCAGCCCCTCGGCGGGCGCGTGACGACTTGGAGGGAGTCCCGTGGTCGCAAAGAAGTCGATGCCATTGTCGAGGCGCCAACCGGTTGGGCCGGTTTCGAAGTGAAACTCACCGGTAACCAAAGTGTGATTGATGATGCCGCCCGAGGCTTGCTCAGTTTTGCTGCCGAGATCGACATCAACCGGCACGGTGAACCCGCAGCCCTCGTTGTCCTTACCGCCACCGGTGGAGCCGGCAGACGCCCGGACGGTGTCCACGTCGTACTCCTCACCACCCTGGGTCCGTGAACAGACGTTCACAGCGCTGGATGGCGGTACCTGATGCCCCTGAATGCCTGGGGTAGTTGAATGATGGCCTACGACCCACGATGAAGGTGGCTAATGTGGAAGATCGCCGCGCCATAAGGCTGCAGCGATCTTCAAACCCCCCATGTCTGAGGGGGATACTTCCAATATTGTATCAAGGACCGTCATGATCCAGTCGCCGACCGAGCAGGATGCCCCCAGCGCCTTGCTTGCCTCAATCGCACCTGAACGACTGCGACGTTTCAGGTAGACGGTACCTGGTGAATTTCATAGTGATGTGGTCCGACTGTATGTGCTGGATTGTCAACTCGTGGAACAATATCAGGATCTATTTCGTGCCGTTAAGGTGCAACTTCGCGAAATCATCCACCGAGCGCTCAGTGCTTGTTCTGGCCAGCGATGATTCGTGGAGCAAGCCCTACGACTCGTCCTCCCGGGGCATGTCATCACCCGGTGTTCATCTGATAATCTGATTTGGTGAGTGTGACGACGACAATGCACACGGTGGTGAGTGCGACTGAGGCTAGTCGTGGCTTCGCCGGTATCCTGGAGCGGGCCAAGCACGGGGAGAGCTTTTCCGTGACAAAGAACGGCGAACAGGTGGCGCGAATTCTTCCG
>WREX01000223.1 GCA_009779115.1 Propionibacteriaceae bacterium | reverse complement strand
GTACCCGCAGCTTCGCCAGATCCTGCACACGCAGGAAGGTTTCAGGCGCTCCATCAGCTTCTCGGGCACGACCGATTCTGCCCTCATCGTTGTCTTGGGGCTGGCTGTGATTATGTTCGCCTTGAATATCTACTCCACCATCCAGACCATCAGGAAGCACCACTACGCCCATGACTTCAGCACATTCTGGTCGGCTTTCATCTCGACGGTCGACGGGAACAACCACCAGGACCCCACTCTGTGGGCACTGGTCTATATCCCGCTGATCGCCATCCCCGTGCTGATCGTCATCTTGATCGTGCGCCACTTCACAAGGGACCGCTCGATCCAACGGGTCTATGAACAGTTCAACCAAGGCGGTTTCATCGCCCAGTTCCTGACGACCAATGTGTCTATCAAGGTAGCGAACTCCGTGGCTCCCCTCTTCGTTGTCGGCGCTTCAACGCTGCCCGCCGACTGGCTGCCGGCCGCCGCCGCCCAAATCCATCGGCTAGCCACCAACGATCCGAAGAGCCCCGGAACAAAGGCCTACATCACGGCTCTGACAGGGACTGCAACCGACATCGGAACACTCTTCCCGGCCGGGGCGGCCGACCCCAGCCTGCCCGCGGGCATCTTCTTGACGCCACTCTCGGCCACCGAGGTGCCTCCCCAGATCGCCGTCCCGGCGCGGACTCAAGGCTGCTTCGAGTTGTATCGCCTGAAGAAGGACGTATCCATCGCATGAGTCTGGGAACCTGCTGAAATACCATGTCCCGGCTGCGGCGCACCGGACGAGCGAATCTTCGAACCCCACATCTTGCGACGTACGTCCAGTACGTGTACAAGATGCGGAGTCCGACTCTTCACCCGCCCAGCACGTCCTCGCTCGGAACAGCGTATTTCAGCACGCTCCTAGCTCAGGCGCTTGACCTGGCGCTGGCGGCTCGCGTGATCCTCCACGACCGGTTCCATCTCACTGGCATCCAGCCGCTTTCGCGCCTTGACTAGGGAAGACGAAGTAGATCATGTCAAATTGCCCGCGAATCCTGACCTGTGTATCACATGGTTTTTGCCCGCGAAATCAGGTGGTGAGTCTGGTCCCGGTTTTGCAGTGGTGTTGGGACGCATGAACGTAACAGGCCTATTCAGAAATCAACTTAATCTATGGGTGTGAGGGGCATCCTCCACATAGTCCATCGGTGAGTTCATCATCGAGATGCTGCCCGCAAAGAAAGCAAGTGTTACCTCGGAAGACATGGGTCGGTGGCTTTTCGTACGGTGTCGGAGCATCGACATCGGGAAACAGATGACTCATTCGGTTGAAGAGACGCGGATGTCCGACTCCGAAGGCTGAGTGGAGTGCTGTTGGCGTGTTGGGCTGACGTGAGCGGGCGGTGCTCATCGCGTCCAAGGCGTCGAGATACATCGCGTCCGACATTGTCATGGCTAGGAACAAGTCAGGGTGGACTACATCGAGGCCTACTTTGGCGAGGTCTGTGAGACCGAAGTCGGACACGTTTCGGCTGACGATGAGGCGAGCTTGCGCGCTGGTGGCTGAAGCAAGGACGTGGCGGTCTTTCGGGGAGGTGCCGGTCATCTCAGCGCAATCATTCTCAGCGGCGTCCGGTACGATCATCGAATCCCAGTCTAACTCCGCGCGAACCCTCGACAACGGTCTCTGCTCTCCACGGATATGTCGGTCGGCTTCTGCTTCGACAGTTAAACTCCATCGTGGAAGGAAGAGGGCGTCGCGGTGGACTCTGGAGACGATGATCAGCGTTCTGGTCATAGGAGCGGCCAAGACGTCTGCGTCGAGGAAGGCGACAGGATTAGAAGTCATCGGCCATCGCAGACGCTGCTTGGGCCATGAGGAAGCCACGATAGCGCTCCACTTCGGCTTCCGTGATTCGCCACCGTCCGCCGTGGCGGACGGCGCGAATGGTGCCATCTTGGATTCTCCGATTTAGGGTCGAACGCGACACGTCGCACATCTGGGCAACCTCGGTCGGGGAGTACTGTTGCTGCGTCATCGTCAACTGGACACTGGCCCCTTGACATGCTGCTCTTTCAACGAACGACCATACTGTGTCAGCCCAGTCGGATGTGCGTGACTTGTTCATGGCGACCATTGCAGGTGTGATGGTTACGCTGTGCTGTAGTACTTCGGTCATGACACCAGCATACCACTAGTGAGACAAACAGTACGATAATGTCTCTATTGTCCCAGGCTTGCCAGAAGAGCCCTTCACCGTGTCATTCGAGTTGCTGGGAGGACGAGGATGAGTACGGAAGAACCTGCTGACTGTGTCACCCCATACGCCATACCGGTTACCAAACCGGATTTGGAGAATCCGTTACTCTAGCCTTCGGCGGCGATTAGGGGGCCCAGGGCGATGGATGGGCGTTTGAGTGGTGCCACATATAGTGAAAACCCGCCCCTTCGATCGTCCTGCAAACCTGGCAACCGCACCATTCTCTTCGGGCCAGTTCAGGTTTAGTGCGGTTGTTGATTGTTGTCCTGCCAGGGTTGGGGGTACGGGTTCTGCGGTGGTTGGCGTGGGATCGAGAATGGAAGCAAACCATCATTGCCACGCGGCTCGTACTTCAAACCCTTGATGTTCGTGGCTGTCGCAAAGAACACGATCATGACAATGTCGATCACCAAGAGGATGAGTGAGAAGACCATCATCT
>WREX01000222.1 GCA_009779115.1 Propionibacteriaceae bacterium | reverse complement strand
GATGAAGCGGCCGATCATCCGGCCTAAAGGACTCTTCATTCAGTTCCCTTTCTTTGGGTGGTCAGAGCACGCACGGTCAACCTCACGGTCGTTTCGGCGTTGATGGAGGGGAAGGCAGACCTCATGACCAGTGAGGTGAGCCCGATGGTGAGGATGTGGATGGCAGAGGTGTCGAGGTCTTCGGCGAGTTCTTCCTGGTTGGCCGTCAGAGCCTGAGTGATGGCCCCCTTCAACTGGACGGCTTGGTCGCCGAACTGATGATGGGGATGAACCTGGTCATCGGGTCCTGGAGGACCGAATTTCCCCGGGGGCCCAAAGCCACCCGGAGGCCCGAAGCCGTTCCAGAACGTTGCTCCTGGACGTACTTTCTGATCTGGGGAGGCGTGGGCGTCCATGCGGTCGCGCAACAAGGACATGGCATGCATGTTCCGGCCTTTCATGGCCATCATGAAAGTACGCACGCGTAGGGCGGATTCTTGGAGGATATCCAGCAACTGAGCGATCTTGTGATCCAGGGGGGTGGATGCGTCGATGGCATCGATTTGGGCGATGAGGTCGGCTGGATCCATGACCGAGGCGACCGCCGCCTGGATGAGATCCTTCTTGGTGGGGAAGACCCGGAACAGTGTTCCTTCGGCGATCCCTGCAGCGCGGGCGATGCGCCGGGTCGAGATCGTGAAACCTTCTTCTTCCAGGAGTGGTACAGTTGCCGCGATGATGTCGCGGCGACGTTCTTCAGCAGATCTGGGACGAGATCGAGTCACGAGAGAAAAGTGTAGTGAGTGAGTACTCACTCATGCAAGATGGATGACCCGCTGAGTGGACTACCCTGATTCGCGGATGACCAGAGCGGGCGTGATGATGTCGGGCTTGACAACACCGGGCTCCTGGTCGGAGTCGAGGACTCTCAGCAACATCCGGGATGCGCGCAACGACAGTTCAGCCGGAGGGTTGGTCACCGATGTCAGCCGGGGAGAAATCAGGCGGGCAACGTCGGAGTCGTCGAAGGAGACTATCAGCGGATCGGTTCCAACCGTACGACCGGCCTTGGTCAGAACTTGAATCGCTCCGACCGCCATCATGTCTGACTGGACGAAGACAGCGTCGAACTCATTGTCGAGCATCTGGCGCATCGCTTCGGCGCCGCCAGCTCGTGAGAACGCAGCGGACACGATCGGACCTGGTTCGTACCCCGCCTCACGCAAACCGGCGTTCCATCCCGAGGTACGGTCCTGGACGGCTGGAATCTCGGATGGCCCCGCGATACATCCGATCTTCTTGGCACCGCGCTCAATCAACCGACGAGTGGCCTGCCGGGCCCCCAACCAGTTGTCGACATCGACGTACATGACGGTTGTCTCGCGTTGCCGCGGCCGCCCGACGTACACCGTCGGGACGATGTCACGATCAAGGGCCCTGTCAACTGGGACTGTCAGTTGATGGGAGAGAACGATCGCCCCATCCACGAAACCTGGGTTGACGAGGGACGCCGTCTTCTCGGGCGGATCGTCCGGGTGAACGACCACCAGGAGCTGACGAAAGTTCGTACTGCGCAAGGCCTCCGCCATCCCCGCGATCATCCCGGTCACAAACCGGTCAGTCATGTCCTGGGCAGTGGGCTCGGGAATGACCAGCGCAATGGCACGAGTCTTGTCGGAGGCCGGTGCCCGCTTGGAAGCCAGTGCCTGGGCAGCCTGGTTGGGGGTGAACCCAAGTTGCTCAGCCGCGGCTTTGACCCGCTCCTGGACGGCCGCCGAAGCCGGTCCCGATCCGGTCAGCGCACGCGACGCGGTCGCACGAGACACCCCCGCACTCGCCGCGACATCGTCCAACGTCACACGTTCCACTCGTCCCACGGTCATCCTCCATCCTGGGCCAGGACACCCTGCGTCCCTCGGTGGCTCCATTCACACTGCCAACCACCACGTGCCCCCAGGTTCACGAATATTAGTACGAGTGGAAGCGCATTCATCACCATGCCCACCATCAAGGACGTGTCTTCAGACACAGCTGGAAGGTCCAGTACGTCACAGCAGTCGTACCCAGGAATTCCCAGGTACGACTGCCATCGTTGTTGACGGAATGGTGTGAGTATCGTGACCCTCACACGGCTCCCAGTTCCCTGACTGGCTGCCTATCGAGATGGGCCCCGATGACCCATCTTCGGTGACACACCAATCGAAACCGGCCGGCTAGTCCACAATTCCCACAGGGACCGGCCTATCCCCCTCGCAGCCATTGTCGACAACTGCGAGGGTGAGAACCTCTTTCCTAGTAGCCTCCTCCGAAATCAAAGCCACCGAAGTCAAAGCTACCGAAGTCAGAGCCACCGAAGTCAGAGCCACCGCCACTCGGCGCGCTTGAATCGAGGCCATAGCCGTCAACCGACGACCCCTGACCACCATCCGAACCCGACGAAGCTGTACCCGTACCCGAACCACCGCCACCTGAATCGTACCCGCTCGCGATAGTTTCCTGATAAGTAGCATCTGGCGAACCTGCAGCCGTGCCCGAAACATCGTCATTTGAACCCGACGAAGCTGTACCCGTACCCGAGCCACCGCCACTCGGCGCGCTTGAATCGAGGCCATAGCTGTCAACCGGCGACCCCTGAGCACCATCCGAACCCGACGAAGCTGTACCCGTACCCGAACCACCGCCACTCGGCGCGCTTGAATCG
>WREX01000221.1 GCA_009779115.1 Propionibacteriaceae bacterium | reverse complement strand
GGATTGCCGCGCCTCGGGCCAGATCGGCCACGTCGTCGGCACAAATCTGTCGAATCGTGCTCATCGTGTTTCCTCCATCACCAGTTCTCCAACAGCTTTGACCCGTATTCTCGTCGCATTACCCGGGATGTACGGCAATGGGACTTCATCAAGATCGACAATGTGGACGTCGTCGGCCCTGGCACCGGAGCGTACTGCCTTGTCCAGAGCTTCTTCTTTAGCCTGCGCGAGAATACGGTCCCGCTGACCGTCGGGGATGACGTAGACCCTGTCGACCTCGCCGGAGACCTGCGCGATGGCGGCGCCAATCGCATTGGCCACCGAGAAGTGGTCGGGCCGGTGAATCTCACCCAAGCCGGCCAGGTGAGGGGGCAGCAGGATCGACCCGCCGCCCACGGCCACCACCGGAAGTGGTTCGGCGCTGATGCGCATCCGCTCCACGGCGGTGGTGATCATCTCGGCTATCGTGTCGAGGGCTGTTCGGACCATGTCCTGGTCCAGGTCCTTGACGCGCTCCGGGTCACCGATGGCGGCATATCCACCCGCGACTGCGGCGTCGGTGGCGGTCACTTCACCGCCGCCGAACACGAGCGCCTGCTCGGTGATCTTGTAGCCGACCGATGTCGGTCCGACAGCCTTACCCGCGCGGGTGATCCGGGATCCACCGCCCACCGCAATCGACAAGACGTCGGGCATACGGAAGTTGGTGTGCACCCCGGCGACCGTGATCTCGGTGGTCGCCTCGCGGGGGAAGCCCTTGCTCAGTACACCGACATCAGTTGTTGTCCCGCCGATGTCGATCACCACGCAGTCCTGCAACCCCGACAAAGCCGCGGCACCGCGCATCGAGTTGGTCGGGCCGGAAGCGAAGGTGGCCACCGGGTAGTGCCGCGTGTAATCGATGTCCATCAAGGTGCCGTCATTTTGGCTGATATAAACAGGGGCCTCGATGCCGTACGCCCGTACTGCTGTGGCCAGAGCGTCGGTGATCTGCAGGGCGAGTTCTCGCAGCCCGGCGTTGATGATCGTGGCATTCTCGCGTTCCAACAGGCCGATGCGACCGATCTCGTGGGAGACGGAAATGGCCACCGAGTCACCAAGTTCCTTGGCGATGATCGCCGCAGCCTGCTCCTCAAAATCGGTGTTGACAGGGGAGAACACTGAAGAGATCGCCACAGAGCGGATGCCGTGGGCGGCCATGTCTGCCGCGTGGCGCTTAATCTCATCGACATCCAATTCAGAGATGTGGCGCCCGTCGAACTCATGCCCGCCGTGGGCGAGATAGGGCCGGCCCTGGATGGCCGCGACCAGCGGGGCAGGCCATCCGACAAAGGGAGGCAGCGAAGCCGTCGCAGGAAGGCCGAGGCGCAGAGCGGCCGTGGGCGCCAGGTGTCGTCCTTCCAGCAGAGCATTGATGAAGTGGGTGGTACCGATCATGACGGCGCTGATGCTCTCGGGAGCAAAGCGATGATGCTCACCCAGCAGGGTCAGAGCGCTGACAATGCCAGTCGTCACATCCGAACTTGTGGGTTGTTTCACATCAGCGAGGACGGTGCTCCCGTCCAGCAAGACCGCGTCGGTATTGGTTCCGCCGACGTCAATTCCAATTCTCATTTTGGTCCACCACCTGATCTATATACGATGGGCCGACACCACGCAGGACGGGGCGGCTTGGCCAGGAGCCAGTATAACAAGGGCGCAACTCTTGGACGTTTCGGGCAGTCGCTCACGACGCCATGAATCGGTGATCGGGTAATCCCCGAATCCTGTAAGTATGGGGGTTCAGTGTGGTCGGCGGCACCCTTGTCACGCTGGGGCGTCGAAGGCGAAGGCGAGGGGTGTCGGTCGTTGGCTACCCCGTACGATTGAACAGAAGTTCGTTGCCTGGGGCGGAGAAAATCTTCACGTCGCTTCGCCCGATATCGTCATGGTCCTAGGTGGGCCACTGAGATGACGTGGACACCATCGGGGCGGGTGTAGGTGGGGCCGTCGGCGGTGATGATGGCAAGGAATTGTGGCTGGGTGGTCATCCGGGCTGCCAGGGTCGTGAGTCTGGAGGCAGCAGACTCCACCACCGGGGCACCATTCCACAGTGCTGCCAACGACACCGTTAGATAAAAACACGGGATTGATCCGGGAAAAAACACCGAATACATCCTGAGGAAATCTCCCACGAGATGTGGACGAGTCTGTTGAGCCCCGACCGACGAGCCAGCGTGACTCCACAGTCCTCCCCGCTGGTCCGTTGCGCAGTAGCCATGAATCGGTGTATCCGGGTTCACCCCCGTACTGTCGGTAAGCTATCCCTGGAAACCACCAGAAGAAGGTCGCCATGATACCCACCCGCGCGCAAGCGGAGGACCTTGTCCGCCAGTACAACACACAAGAATTCCATGTTCACCACGCCCGTGTTGTGGCGGGGGTCATGGCGTGGTTCGCCCAGCAGTACGACCCGGACAATGTCGATTTCTGGTACGCCGTCGGCATGCTCCATGACATCGACTACGAGATGTACCCCGATGAGCACTGTGTCAAGGGAAGTGAGTTGCTTTCTGACCATGGGGTCGATCCGGCGGTCATCCGTTCTGCGATGAGTCACGGCTGGGGCATGACCGGCTCACCGTACCAACCCGAGTCCATGATGGAGAAGATCCTGTTCGCCTGTGACGAGTTGACCGGATTCATTGGCGCCGTCGCTGTCGTACGGCCGTCCAAGTCC
>WREX01000220.1 GCA_009779115.1 Propionibacteriaceae bacterium | reverse complement strand
TGTGACCGAAGTGGTGAAAGTTGGCGAACGAGCCATTGGTGTCACTTCGCTCATCATCGGGGCCGCAGCCCTGGCCGGGTATGTGGTGTACGCGTTCAAGCGGTCGGGCCAGGCTCTCATCTCTCCGGCTCTGTTCCGGTCGAGGAACTTTTCCGCCGCCTTCATCTCGCTGTTCCTGGCCGGGTTCGCAACGAACGGGCCCATGTTGTTGTTCCCCATGTTTTTCCAGAATGTCCGCCACCTCTCCGTGGTCACGTCGGCTTTGTGGCTGATCCCACAAGGCGCCGGGATGCTGATCACACGTCCCCTGGTCGGGAAGCTGACCGATTCGATCGGCGCGAAGTATGTCGTACTGCCCGCCATCGCGATTACGCTCATCGGCACTGTACCGTTCGCGTTCTTCTCATCCGACACGCCATTCTGGCTGGTGTGGAGCGTTCTACTCATCCGCGGCGCCGGGGTCGGCGGGTTCACCGTACCTCTGATGGCCGACTGCTTCGTTGGCTTGGCCCCACCCCAGGTGCCCATCGCCAGCGTCGCCACCCGGATCATCCAGAACATCGGCGGCGCCTTCGGATCGGCCGTCCTCGCGACCGTCGTCTCCACGATGCTCATCAACCACGCGGCCGACCTGACCGGGGCCTATCACGCCGGATTCATCACCAGCTTGATCTTCATGGTGATCGGCATTGTGCCGGCCCTCTTCCTCACGAGCAAGGCACCAACGCGGTCAGTGCAATCAGCGGTCACCACGCGGGCGTGAAGGCTCGACTCACGTGGACCAGCCCGAGTCTTCCACGTACACCCGTCCCCACACGGGCTTGAAGGCTCACGCCCAACCTGTCAGCAAGTTGCTCGAGATATCAGGGCGTCCGTTGGCTGTGGCGATCCGGGCCGCGGTGTCCCAATGGTACGGAATCGCGCGCAGACTCACGGCCCACTCCTGGCCGACGCGCTCGACGATGGCATACCTGGCATGCGGCGACCCGGCTTCCATGACGTGGGGCTCAGGATGCCGGGCGCGGAATGCGGGCCAACCGACGCTGCCCGGGTTAACGATGAGCACCCCTGACCCGGCCTGCACAATACGAGCCAAGTGGGAGTGCCCGCACAGCAGTACCTCGGTGGGCGGAATATCGCGGATGCGCTCATCGATCTCCTCCAACGTCGCCGGATGTGCTCCGTACTGGTCGACCGTTTCAAGCAAATACTCCATGTCACTTCGCGGAGACCCATGGATGGCCAGCACTCCTGGCGCTGGCTCAGCTGAGCCCGGCAGACGCGCGATCCACTCCATATGGCGCTGGTCAAGCTGATCGGCAGCCCACCGATCCGACGGACTCAGTGACTCACGTGGGGTGTCGAGCAGTTGGCGCTCATGATTCCCCCGGATCACCACATGGCCCAGCCCCATCATGCGATCCGCCGTCTGACTAGGCTCAATACCCCCCGAGAACAGGTCACCCAGATTGACAACCAGGTCGACGTGTTGCCTATCGATATCCTCCAGTACGGACTCAAACGCGGGCAAGTTGCCATGCACATCGGAAAGAACCGCAATTCTCATGTGTTGAGTCTAGTAGTCGGCGATATCAGGCTCGTGAGACGAATAATCTGGGATGTGGACATGATCATCGCGTATGTCCCTGCACCCCGGAGCCACAGTACTGCCTTGAAACGTCAAGTTTCTCTGACTGTCGGCTGTCGTACTGATTTCCCACAACCCATCTTGTTAACCTACATCAATGTAGGCTACATGAATGTAGGCAAACTGCGGGATTATCAGACTCGGTCCTATCCCTATCTGGCGTCTAAGGCCAGAAAAGCTGCCAACCAGGAGATTCACCCCAAATCAGCAATCCAAGGGTTCGAAGACGAGAAGTTTGCCCAAGGTAGTCTTCACGGCAGAGTTCTCCAACCGGTCGAGGACCACTGTACGTTGTTGCTCCAAGTCGGCAGGAAGACGCAAGGAGTAGTGGAAACAGCTCTCATCTTCAGTACGTTCCAACTCGACCTCAACCCCGACTCCATTGCTGGGACAACCATGCTCTTCCAGACACATGCGCGCAGTGATCGTCATGCAAGAAGCCACCGCTGCTTCCAACAATTCGTGGGAACGAAGACCGGCACCACCACCCACCCCATTCTTCATTGTGTCCGATACCCCGCTGTGGAAGCCCGCCGAATACTCGACCTGCCACAGGTCTGACAACGCTCGTGCATATACGCTCATAGAAAGCAGATTACTCTGTGGGCACCGGGCACCACCACGGTGGTTCTTCGGCGAGAGCGGAGCTTGTCGAGTACGTGGGCGAGGTCACACAGTCATGGAATTCGGAGCATGATGGTGACCAGTCGGATTGGTAGTCGAAGGAGGCGTGATGGAGGTAGCCAAAGAGTCGTGGTCGGTCCGGGACGCCAGAACGAGGTTCAGTGAACTACTCGACACGTGCCAGACCATGGGGCCCCAGATCATCAGCCGGTGCGGCGTGCCCACAGCCATCATCGTGTCAGTGGAACTGTGGGATGAAGTTTCCACTCAACCAATGACTCTGAAAGGTCTCTTGCTTAGCGATGACGTGCGATTCACGCTCGACTTACCTGACCAGGAAGAGACCCGGCATCGTCAGGTGAGTGACGTGTGAGTGATCGGTCTGGGTCAAGCACAGCTCAAAAGTCCAGTGTCACGCATCAAGCTGCTTGCTCGGCTCGGACATTCCT
>WREX01000219.1 GCA_009779115.1 Propionibacteriaceae bacterium | reverse complement strand
TACATGACCCCCGGCCGTGAAGAGGAATGGACCTTGTCAGTCGCCCACACCGACGAAGCCATGGACACCTACATCGCCGCCTTCGACGAGATGGCGTACGAACTGACAAAATAAACGCTAATTTATCCTGCTCGGTCCTCTCGTCGCACACTCGGCGGGGGGACCGACGCATGTCTGCCCGACTCCGCATGAGAAGAGATTTGCGCATTCATGAATGGGAAGGTACGATCACATTCATGAATGCCGTCGTACGCTACCCCGTTGAATTGGGAGCGGCGCTTCGGCGTGCCCGCCAATTGCGGCACCTGACACAACAACAACTGGCTGATGCCATCGGCGCTTCGCGGCGCTGGGTCGGCATGCTGGAAGCCGGTCGCAACCATGGTGCACAGTTTCTGATGGTGCTGCGGGCCGCCGATGCCCTCGGCCTCGACATCTATCTGCGCGATAGGGACATCACATGACCAGTCTCGCCGTACGCCTGTACGGGCGTCATGTCGCTACTCTGACCCAGAACCGGAGTGGCAGACACGTCATCGAATACGCGCCTGAATACACAGGTCCGCCCTTGTCATCACGGATGCCCACGGTGGGAGGTGTCTTTCGTCACGCCACAGTGGAGCCGTTTATTGACGGCTTGTTACCCGATAATCCAGCCGTCCGCGACGCCGATGGTCGACGTTTCGGTGTGTCTGGGCGAAATCCCTACGCACTCCTGACACATATGGGGTTGGACTGTGCGGGCGCCGTGCAGTTCTATCCTGAGGATCAACCGTGGCCCCACAGAGGTGGCGATCTGCGACCAGTGAGTCATACGGAGATCTCAGAACGTCTGGCATTGATACGCACTGACGCCACTCAGTCACAGATAGTGGTCGGGGAGTCCCGGTCCTTGGCAGGTTGGCAACCAAAAATAGCGCTACGTCTGAAGCCGGACGGCTCGTGGGCGGTAGCCGAGCAAGACGCAGCATCGACACACATTGTCAAACCCGGTGTCACTGGCTTGCGCTTGGAAGCGCTCACCGAGCATGTCACCATGGCAGCAGCAGCCCTGTGCGGCTTGCCCGCTGCCGTCAGTTCGTACGCTGACTTCGAAGGGCAAGCGGCCATCATCGTAGAACGCTATGACCGGATGACTCATGCCGATGGCACAGTGTCGCGCATTCACCAGGAAGATTTCTGTCAGGCCCTGTCGATTACACCCACGCGCAAGTACGAATTCCAGGGTGGCCCAGGTGCTGCTGCGATGTTCACCCTCCTGCGTGGTTTGCATATTCCCAGTGCCGAGGAGATGTTCGCGCGTTACCTCGCATTCAGTTACGTATGTGGTGCTTCTGACAGCCACGCGAAGAACTTCTCGATCCTCATTCAACCGGATTCCTCATTCGCCTTGGCACCGCTCTATGATTGTGCGACCATTCTGTACTACCGCCCCCGTGACGGGCGCCATCCGCACGCATTTGCATTGTCGGTGGGTGGTGAGCGGGTTCTGGGACAGGTGACTGATCGACATTGGGCCACCCTGGCCACTACCGCTCACATTGATCCAGACATGATGATCGGGTTCGTACATGACTACGCCCAGATCGTTCCCGATGCCTTTCACGACGTGTTCGATACTCTGCCGAAGTCAGTGACCCAAGATATGCCAGATACCATCATGGCTGGCCTGACCCGGCTCTGCTGGAGCGTACTCAACTCCCGCCCCTGGGAGGCCGCACCGGCAACGGGCTGAACAAGGCGCCCGGCGCGCTGGAGGAGCACAACTTCGATTGAACAACGACGAGTCGGCGCACATGGCCCTTCGGAATTGACAAGGATTCTTTCTTTTCGTAATAGTACGAGGGCTTTGGGTTATCATTACCCGATGTCAGAAAATACTTTTTCGGAAATGCTCATCATTTGACACTTCCGCCCACGGAGTGTACCGGGTACGATTCATGAAGGGCAATAGGGGCCAGAAAGACCCCAGAGAGTTCTCCCGTCTCATCGACGCCAGGTGGTATGTGCGTCCTTGCGCAGGAGCATGATGTCTTGGATGCCAAGGACGGGCAACTGCCCGGGGGCTGGCCTTGGTACAGGCGCCGTGGCGTGTTCCGCAATCTGCCCTGAAGTTTTGTAACACTTGCAAAGCTGATCTTTTCAGAGAGGACGAAAATTGTGGCAGATTCTAGAGAGGTCGAGCGAAGGGGTGAGACCCTGACACGCGGTATCATGCCATGGCACGTGACACTTATCGCACTCGGCGGCATTATCGGTTCGTGCTATTTCCTAGCGTTGGGAGAGACGTTTAATTCGATGGGAGCGGGCGCTGTCATCATCGCTTACATCGTTGCCGGGCTCACTATTTTCGGGGTGATGCAATCATTCGGTGAACTGTTGGTCAATATTCCCCGCCGAGGATCCTTTGTGTCATACACCAGGGAATTCATGGGGGACACCAACTCCGCCGGAATCGGGTGGGCCTTCTGGGTGAACTGGGTGGTGTACATCCCATCAGAAGCCATTGCGGCATCGATTTTCACCGGTGCTCTGGTCAAGAATATTTCTGGCCACGCAGCGACGAATGGTGAACTTTTTGTTTACGGACTCGTCGTCCTGGCATTGCTCACGTTGATCAACGTGTACCGCGTGCGATGGTTCGGGCACATTGAGTCGATCATGGCCATCATCAAGATCATGGCGGTGGCACTGTTCGTCATCTTCGGCATCGTCATCTTCCTGGGG
>WREX01000218.1 GCA_009779115.1 Propionibacteriaceae bacterium | reverse complement strand
GAACAACATCTTGGCGCCATGGCGGATGATGCCGCCATGCTCTTGGGCCACACCGGGCAGGAAGCCCGGCACGTCGACCAGGGTGACGATGGGGATGTTGAACGAATCGCAGAAGCGGACGAACCGTGACCCCTTGTCAGACGAGTTGATATCCAGCACACCGGCCATGACCGACGGCTGACTGGCGACGAAGCCCACCGTACGGCCGGTGATGCGCCCGAACCCCACGACAATGTTCGTGGCGTAGGACTCATGGACTTCCAGGAAGTCCTCGCGATCGATCAGCCGCCGGATGACATCGCGCACGTCGTACCCCTTGGTGGCCTGCAAAGGGACAATGTCACGCAAGGACTCGTCGGGCTCGACGTTCATGTCCGGATCGACGATCGGCGGGTCTTCGGCGTTGTTCTGGGGCAGGAAGCTCAGCAGCTTCTGGGCCATCAGGAGCGCCTCGTCATCGTCGTTGGCCACGAAATGGATGACGCCCGACTTCTGCATGTGGGCCATGGCGCCGCCCAGGGCGTCCTGGGTCACATCCTCGCCGGTCACCTGCTTGATGACGCTCGGGCCGGTGATGAACATGTAAGCCTTGCGCGTTTGGATGACGAAATCTGTCAGCGCCGGAGAGTACGCCGCCCCTCCCGCACACGGTCCGCAGATCACGGAGATCTGGGGCACGACACCGGAGAGTTTGACGTTGGCGTAGAAGACCTTGCCGTACCCGGACAAGGAATCGATGCCCTCCTGGACGCGCGCGCCGCCGGAGTCGTTGATGAAGACGAACGGGTTGCCGTTCTGCAAGGCGGCTTCCATCATGGCCACGACCTTGATCGAGTGCGTCTCGCCGGCCGATCCGCCCATGACGGTGAAGTCCTGGCTGGCCACGTTGACCGGGCGGCCCCGGACTGTTCCGGCTCCGGTGATCACGCCCTCGGCGGGGGGATCGGCTTTGTCCATGCCGAAGGTGACAGTACGGTTCTTGCGGAAGACCCCGACCTCCTGGAAACTGCCCTCGTCGAGCAAGATCGCCAGACGCTCGCGGGCGGTCTTCTTGCCCTGGGCGCGCTGCTTCTCCATGCGCGCCTCGCCGCCACCTTGTTCGACCGCGGCCCTCTTCTCATTGAGGTCCGCGACCAGTTCGGACATATTTTGTGCTTTCATTCCTCAGGCCCTCTCGACCTTGACAGTGTGTGTGCGTGAACCGAGCGACACATGATAGGTGATCGCGGCGACACTTGCCGTCACCGCTCCGGAGGCCTTGGCGTGTCTTTCCGCCTCGACTTGGGCATCCGACTTGGCCACCGACTTCGGGCCCTCATGACGGTGCATGAAGAAATCCGGTGCCACACCGGGGAACATAGCGTACGTCAGGACATCCTCGTCAGTGGTATTGGCGCCTTCGATCGCCTGGGTGGTGGCCGCCAACTCCTTCCACTCGGGCTTGAGCAGATCGGCCGGGCGTCCCGTGATGGGTTCCTTGCCGGTTTGTTCCTGGGCGATGGCGACGACCTCAGGATTGCACTCGCCCAGGGTATGGCCATAGTAGCCCAGGACCAGGTCGGCGAACTCCGCGGTGAGCCGTTCGTACCGCCCGAAGAGGACGTTGAAGACAGCTTGTGTTCCCACGATCTGAGAGGTCGGGGTCACCAGCGGTGGATGCCCGGCGTCCGCCTTGACCACAGGCACCTCCTCCATGACCTCGCGGTGCTTGTCGCCGGCGCCCTGGGCCTTGAGCTGGGACTCCATGTTGGACAGCATGCCGCCGGGGATCTGGGACTTGAAGATTTCGGTGTCGACCAGGGTGGCCGACTCGAACTCCTCGTACTTGGGGCGTACTCGGGCGAAATGGTCGCGAATCTTGACCAGACGATCCATGTCCAGTCCGGTGATGTAGCCGGTGCCTTCCAGCATTTCCACCAGGGATTCGGTTGGGTTGTGGCCAGGGCCGAGGCTCATCGATGAGATGGCGGTGTCCACCACGTCGGCGCCGGCCTCGATCGCCTTCTGCAAGGAGACCATGGTCACACCGGTCGTCGCATGACAGTGCACATGGACCGGGACCTTGTCGCCGTACGCCTGCTTGATGCCCTTCACGATGTCGTAGGCGGGCTGGGGCTTGAGCAACGCCGCCATGTCCTTCAACGCGATCGACTCGGCGCCCATGTCGAGCAGCTGACCGGCGAGTTTGACGTACCCTTCGACCGTGTGAACCGGTGAAATGGTGTAGCAGATCGTGCCCTGGGCGTGCTTGCCCGTCTTCACCACGGCCTTCATGGCGGCGGCCATGTTGCGCGGATCATTGACCGCATCGAAGACCCGGAAGACATCCATGCCATTCTCGGCGGCTTGGTCGACGAATTTTTCAACGACCGTGTCCTCGTAGTGGCGATAGCCAAGGAGGTTCTGGCCGCGCAGCAGCATCTGCAACCGTGAGTGAGGCATCAATTCACGGAAGGTGCGCAACCTGGCCCACGGGTCCTCATTGAGGAAGCGGATGCAGGCGTCATAGGTCGCTCCGCCCCAACACTCGACCGACCAGTAGCCGGCATTGTCGATGTCCTCGCAGGCGCCGACCATGTCTTCGGTCGCCATCCGGGTGGCAAGGAGGCTCTGATGTGCGTCGCGCAAGGCGAGTTCAGTAACACCAATCTTTCGGGGATTCATGCCTCTATCCAACCACGACCACGACCCTGCCGGAAATTCGCGAGGTCATTTTCTCACAACCCGG
>WREX01000217.1 GCA_009779115.1 Propionibacteriaceae bacterium | reverse complement strand
CTGACACGCACCATCATCAACGATGCCCGATTGATCCCACAGGTGGTGAAATCGCTGGATGCCGTACACATTGCGTCAGCTGAGTCACTGGGTAGTTCACTGAGCTACGTCGCCACAGCCGACCAGACCATGCTGTCCGTACTGGAAAAACGTGGTCTTCCCACACATATGTGACGCCTGACCGCTGGGTGACCAGCATCGCCCACGCCGCCGCCATACTGGCCATAGCCGTGGCCGCTGCAGCATTCAAGACCCATCTCGGGGTGTTCGGTCATTCCGTTCCTCGGCATGAACGGCTTTGGAGTTGGAGGAGGGGCTCGTCAGTTTGTGTCGAGCGATTCGTTGGCCCATCCGGTGTTTTCGACGGTCATCCAGGCCGCGAGTTTTCCGGTGTCGGCTATCACGGCGAATCCGTCTGTGTCCATTACCTGAGTCTCGTGTGCGATCAGATCATTGATGCTGAGGTTCTTGTTCCAATAGCCCTTTGTGGATCCGACGAAATTGTGTGCGGCTCGTCCGGCGGCAGCTTCAAAGATTTCACCGTTGTACGTGTTCTCACGTCGTAGCAGCCAGGCGACGACGGGGGACACCAGCCGGGCAGGCATCATTGTTTCGATCTGCTTGCGGGCAGCTTCATCTTGCATGTCACCCGACATCTGCGTGAAGGCGCCAGGTGCGACAACGTTCACTGTGATTCCATGCTCGGCACCTTCGTACGCCAGGGTTTTCGCCAAACCGAGTACGGCGCCTTTGGATGCTGCGTAATGTCCGATGAGCGGTTGTGAGGTCCACGCACTCGACGAACTGATCATGACGACACGACCGTACCCTTGATGGACCAGATGAGGCCACGCCGCGTTGAGCACGTTGAAGGCCCCGTACGCATTGACCTTCATCACCTTGTCGAACGTCGCCGCATCCATGTCCAGGAAGGGTACGTTGGAAATGATGCCAGCGTTGCTCACCACAATATGTAATCCACCCAGCTGTTCGGTCGCGACCGCGATCAACTCGCCGGCCTGGTCCCGATTGGAAACATCGTGGTGGCTCACCGCAGCGCGCCCACCCGCTGCGACGATCTCGTTCACCGTGTCTTGGGCCGCTGGTGAAACGTCGTTGACGACGACAGCCGCACCCTGGGACGCAAGGAGTAGCGCATGCTGTTTTCCCATTCCCGCGCCGGCACCCGTCACCACGGCAACCTGCCCATCAAAAAATCCCATTGTTGTTTCCTCTCAGTTGGAAAGTGGTTTTCATTCTCGATGAAACCAAACGATTGTTATTTTGACGCTACCACACGGGGGCATGCGCGAAATTGATCCCGAGTTTGCGACGACAGAAGCGACCACCCCAAGGAGTAGGCATGGAGTCCGGGGCCGTTTGACGCGACTTCCTTGACCGTGGACGAGGTTTGGTCCCAGTGGCTGGAAACGCAATGCGGGGAGTCGACAGATCAGCCTCAGCACTCTCGTTGAGAATGATCTACGCCGATTCATCAATGGACACCCGATCATCATTGATGACGGTACCTTCGTACTCTTGTCTTTGCTGCAGGCAGATATCTCCCGCAATTCGAGCGGTTGGTGACGACGATGACTATCAAAAAGAGTGTAATACTTGTACTTATGAGTAACACGCTGACAGTTCGGCTGCCAGATGATCTGGCAAGTCGTCTGGATGCTGCCGCCAAGACTTCTAGACGCCCGAAATCCTCGTATGTCATCGATGGATTGGTCCAGGCCCTCGACCGGGCCGAGTGGGAACAAGGTATCCTCAAGGCCGCTGCCGACTATCAGACAGGCCGTCTGGAAACCTACTCCGCCGACGAGGTGAGGACGTTCCTTGGCCTGGACGATTGAATACTCGGCTGATGCTCGCAAGACGCTGGAGAGACTTGATCGGTCAGACAGCCGACGCATACTCGACTACCTCGACGAGGTGGCCCGACTCGATGATCCTCGCGCACGAGGTTGGGAGTGCTCGGTCGTTGCGCTTCCGATGACCTCTTCGTTTCACGCTGATGCCGCGCGGTTCCACAGCCCTGCTCGACGCCGTCGGGCGCAGCATCACCGCGTTCGGCGAGCGGCTCGCGGCCTTGCCGGAAGATGATCGTCCCAGCAGGGTGATCTTCGCCATCATGACCGACGGCATGGAAAACGCGTCCAAGGAGTTCACCCACGCCGCGATCAAGGAGATGATCACCCGCCAGGAGAAAACGTACAACTAGGCTTTTCTCTACATGGGCGCGGACCAGGACGCCATCGAGGTCGGCGCCAGCATCGGCATTCGCGCTGACCGGTCGCTGACCTACGGTCGGGGCCGCGCCCGAGCGGCCTACGCGGCTAGTTCGCGGTTGACCAGTGCCTTCCGCGCGGCTCCCGCAGGGGTGACACCCGACGGTGTCGGGTTCGACCAGCAGGACCGTACGGCAGCCCGGGACTGACACCATTGCCGAGATTTATCCCACGCCCGCTCGGGCGTCCATCGACACGCACCGCCCCACCAGAGACGATGCCACCGGCGTCGACTCCAACCCGACCCTGGTTCAGTGGTCACATGTTTGAACTTGGGCCATTTGGGGTATTCAGTCGCTACGCTCCCTGCGACCCCCTTCAATCGCCTCGGCGTACGAGCAAGCTCGTCTGCTCTCGGCTCAATCGGGGGTGGCTAACCGGGCTTGAACCGGCGACCCTCAGAACCACAATCTGATGCTCTACCAACTGAGCTACAGCCACCATGACACCGGGTGGGTGT
>WREX01000216.1 GCA_009779115.1 Propionibacteriaceae bacterium | reverse complement strand
TTCACCGTCGGAGATCCCGAGCAGAAGATGGGCATCCGGGGTTCGTCCACGGTGCCGCTGTTCTTTTCCGATGCCCGCATCCCAGCCGCCAACCTGCTCGGTGACGAGGGCAAAGGCTTCAACCTCGCCATGGCCCTGCTGGACGGAGGCCGTACTGGCATCGCGGCCCAGGCCGTAGGCATCGCCCAGGGCGCCTTCGAAGCCGCCGTGGCCTACGCCAAGGAGCGGGTGCAGTTCGGCAAGCCGATCGCCTCCCTCCAGGCCATCCAGTGGATGATCGCTGACATGGCCACCGACATCGAGGCCGGGCGGCTGTTGGTCTATCAGGCGGCTGAACTGGAATGGCGTCACCAGCCGTTCTCCACTCAGTCCGCCATGGCCAAGCTCTTCTGCGCAGAAATGGCGACCCGGGTGGCAGGCAAGGCCATCCAGATCCATGGCGGCGTCGGCTATACCGAGGCGTACCCGGTGGAGCGCGCCTACCGAGACGCCAAGATTACGGAGATTTACGAGGGAACCAGCGAGATCCAACGACTGGTCATTGCGCGTTCGTTGCTTCGCTGAAAGGAGAAACTCATGAAAATTGTTGTAGCTTACCAGTGGGCCCCCGACCCCCAAGAGGCAACTGTGGCAGCCGATGGAATTGTCGATTTCTCGCGCGCGAAACCGGCGATCTCGGACTATGACGCCACCGCTATCGAGGTGGGCCGCCAGCTTGCCGATGCCACCGGCGCGGCCCTGGTCGGCGTATCCGTGACCGGGGCGGCGGGCGCGGCGCCCGTGGCGACCAAAGCGGCCGCCTCACGCGGGCTCGACGAAATCCTCGTGATCTCAGACCCCGCCCTAGAGGGCGCGGGAACGGCCATGACAGCCAAGGCGATCGCCGCTGCTGTGGGAACTCTGGGCGATGTCGCTTTGGTCATCACCGGTGATTCCAGCGTCGACAACGGCGGGAAGATGCTGCCTGGCGTGTTGGGCGGATTGCTCCGCTGGCCAGTGGTGGCGGAGGTGAAATCCCTGGCCATGAGCGGAATGGACATCACAGTCACCCGCGTGTTGACCGAAGGAGTGCAGACCTTGTCGCTGAGCGGTCCGGCGGTCATCGCCTCGTCCGCCGATGCGGCCAAGCCCAAGGCCCCGGGCATGAAAGATGTCCTGGCCGCGGGCAAGAAGCCGGTGACCATCAAGTCCGCCGCTGAGGTGGGACTGGCCGTCGAGGCCGAGGGGACTCTGCGTTCGACCGGAAAAATGTCCGGGCCGTCTAGGAAGATGGTCCAGATCGACACCGCCGATCCTGCCGCTGCCGCGGCTGAACTGGTATCCGCCCTTCGCGCCGCCGGCGTCTTGGACTAGTCAGGAGTCACACCATGAGCACATATATCTTGGTCGCCGGAAGTCCGGCGGTCGCTGATTTGGTCACCACCGCAGCCGGTCTGGGACGTGGCGTCGTCGCCGTCGTCGTCGGACCTGAGGACCTGGCAAAAGCTGTCGGAGTCGACGGCGTCGACTCCGTGGTCTGGCTGGGTGATCCCGGTGACAAGGCCATCGAGGCCTTCGCACCGGCTGTCGCCAGCCTGGTCGCCACTGATCCGGGCGTGGTCGTATCGGGTCGCAAACCCCAGGAACGGGTCTTGCTTGGAGCAGCCGCGGCTGCTCTCGGTTGCCCGGTCGTCTCCGGGAGTACGCAGGTGGTCGCCGAAGGTGCGTCCACAGTCGTGACCGTGGGTGTCTACGGTGGCATCGCCTTGGCGACGCTGTCCTTCGACTCCGCTGTGGCCCTGGTCATGGACGGGGGAGCCGCTGTGACTGGCGGTGGTTCGGCCCCGATCCAGACGGTGACGGCGGACACGTACGCCATCTCGGTGGTCTCCGTGGTGCCCAATGCTGTCGCGGCCGCCGACCTCGGTGGCGCGACACGGGTGGTCGGTGTCGGCCGGGGGTTGAAGTCTCCGGACGATCTGGGAGTCATCGAAGCCCTGGCGGCGGCCATGAAGGCCGAGGTCGGATGCTCCCGCCCTGTGGCAGAAGGCCTCGACTGGTTGCCCAAGGACCGCTACATCGGCATCTCCGGTCAGCACGTCGCTCCGGCGTTGTACCTGATGGTGGGGATCTCTGGACAGATCCAGCACATGGGCGGTTGCCGTGGCGCGGGGGTGATCGTCAGTGTCAATTCGGACAAGGACGCCCCGGTGGTGAAGGAATCGGACTATGTCCTGACCGGGGATCTCTACGCACTGGTCCCGGCGATCACGGTGGCCCTGTCATGACGCTGCCAGTCCGGGGGGACAACCCCCACACATTTAGTCGGGCGTCCTGTCAAGTGACGTGCCCACGGGCCCTCAAGAGGAGGACTCATGGCTGACGAGGTAGATTTCGACGTCGTCGTCATTGGTGCGGGTGTTGCCGGTTGTGTCGCGGCGCACCAACTGGCCTTGCAGGGGCTGTCCGTGGTGCTGATCGAGCGCGGAGAAACCGCGGGCTCGAAGAACCTGTCGGGCGGAATCCTGTACTGCCGGGCCATGACCGACATCTTTCCCGCATTCCTCGACCAAGCGCCTGTCGAACGGCGGATCGACCGCAACCTGACCATGTTCACGAACGCGGATTCCTGGGTGGGCATCGAGTACGCCGACCGCCGGCTGTTCGACGCGGGCACCGCGGTGACCGTCCTGCGTGCTCATCTGGACGCCTGGCTGGCCGAGCAAGCCGAAGCCGCGGGCGCGATGGTGATGACGGGAGTCAAGGTTGACGGTCTGCT
>WREX01000215.1 GCA_009779115.1 Propionibacteriaceae bacterium | reverse complement strand
TCCGTCGACGCCCGTGACATTGTCCATCGCGTACTGCGACCAGCATCCGGTCGAGGACCTCATGAAGGGCTTCACGACGATGTATCCCAACGTGACCTTCGACTCCCAGTACGAGGACTGCAATTCTTTCTCCACCGACCTGGTGAACAAGCTGACCAGCAACAACCCGCCTGACATCACCGAGTACGTCGACGCGGCCATCCAGACTGTCGCTCCGCAGGGGGCTGTCATCGACCTGGCACCGTACGTCCAGGCCTACGGCTGGGCTGACAAGTTCCCGGCTTCCGAACTGGCCCAGCTCCAGTTGAGCCAGGACGGCAAGATCCATGGCCAGGGCATCCAGTACGGGATCCCGGGTGGCGCGTCCTTCGTCGGAGTGTTCTACAACAAGTCGCTGCTCGCCAAGGCTGGCATCACGGCACTGCCGCAAACCGTCGATGAGTTCGAGGCTGACCTCGCGACCGCCAAGGCGGCCGGCATCACCCCGATCTCGCTGGGTTCCCAGGACGACGGCGGCATCCACCTGTGGGGGTCGCTGGTGAATTCCCTGCTCGGCGCTGAGGCCGCTCAGAACTGGGTCAACGGCACACCGGGTTCGGACATCAACCAACCGGCAACGGTCGAGGCGGCCCAGAAGCTCGTCGATTGGAACCAAGCTGGGTACTTCACCGATTCGCCCAATGGGACATCCGAGAACGATGCCCGGGCCAACTTCGCCAAGGGTTCGGCGCTGTTCACGGTCGACGGGTCCTGGTCGCTGGGCACGATCCCCTCGGGCGATGAGTTCGGCTTCTTCCCCTTCCCCGTGGCCAAGGCCGGAGACCCCGTCACCGGACAAGGGTTCACAGCCGGCTTCGCCATCTCGTCGAAGTCGCCCAATGCCGATGTCGCGGCTGCCTTCCTCGACTATCTGTCCTCGTCTGAAGCCGCAGAGATTTCTGTCGGTTTGGGGATGTTGCCGGTCAACATCGCGACCGCTCCGGATCCTGAGCCTGGTCTGGCGACCGATCTGAGGAACGGCTATTCTGCTGCCGCCGTAGACGATGGCATTGTCACCTTCTATGACCATGCGACCCCGACCATGCACACGACGCTGACCCAGGGACTCCAAGGGGTCATCGCCGGGCAGTCGACTCCCGCTGATTTCGTGAAGTCCCTGCAAGATGACTGGACGTGGAACCACAGCTAAATGAACTGTCGGCACAGGTGCCGGTGCCTGGGTGGGACGAATTCTGGGTATAATCCAGGGTCCATGAGTCCAGGTTTCCGGCACCGTGCTGCATCGTGGTCCGGCACGGGATCTTCATCATTTTGCTTGTTGAGGACTGGTCATGGCGCGGCGTAGGTCGTCGGCCCGGCGTCAGTGGTCGGGGCTGTTGTTCCTTGCCCCTGGGCTGATCCTCTATCTGGCGGTCATCATCGTGCCGACCGGTCAGGCGATCAACTTTTCTTTGTGGAAGTGGGACGGGGTCAACCAGGCGATCTGGGTGGGCTTGCGCAACTACTCAGACGTGTTCACCGACAGAATTCTGCGGGGTTCTATCCTCAATGCGTTGTTCCTCATCCTGTTTTTCTGCGTGTTGCCCGTTGTCATGGGGTTGTTTATCACCGCCCTGCTAACCCGGGGGAAGCACCGGGGCATGGCGGCGTTCCGGCTGATCTACTTCTTGCCGCAAGTCCTGCCGTTGGTCGCGGTCGGCATCATCTGGCGCTGGGTCTACGCGCCCACGGGCATCCTCAACCAGGTCTTCGGGTGGGTCGGCATCCACACCCGTACTGGCTGGTTGGGCTCCTGGGATTGGGCACTGCCGGCGCTCGGCCTGATCGGTTCATGGGTGCAGTCCGGGTTGACCATGATGCTGTTCCTCTCCGGGGCGCGGGGCATCGATCCCGAGTTGTACGAAGCAGTACGGATGGACGGCGCGGGGCCGGTCCGCGAATTCTTCACCGTGACACTGCCGGGGTTGCGGCCCCAAATTTCGCTGGCGCTGACCGTGACCGTCATCTCGGCGCTGGCCAGCTTCGATCTGGTGTTCGTCACCACCTCAGGCGGGCCGTTCTATCGGACGACAGTGCCGGGGTTGTTGGTCTACCAGCGCCTGATGTCCGGTGACATCGGGCATGCGGCAGCCCTCGCCGTCGTGCTGAGCGCCACGGTTCTGTTGGCGGCTCTGGTCACATCGCGATTGTCCCAGGAGCGCGATGAGGGGCGGGCTCCCCGGGCCAAGCGGCGCAGGGGAGGTGCGTCATGAGGACCTCGCGTACTGAATCTGTGTTCGGGTATCTGATGTTGTTCGCGCTGGCGCTGGGCATCCTGGTGCCCTTCTTGTCGCTCGTCCTGGCCGCGTTCAACCCGCCGGGAATGGCCCTGACCGGGATGACGTGGCCGAGCCGGTTCTCCTGGGGGAATTTCGCGCTGGCGTGGCGCGAGGGGCACTTTTCCACCTTGACTTTGGCCAGCGCGAAAGTGGAGCTGATCGTTGTTCCACTCACGCTCATCCTGGCATCCTTGGCTGGGTACGCACTGGGGGCCATGCGTACTCCCTGGTCGCGACTGTGGTCGTTGTTGTTCCTGCTGGGGATGACCCTGCCGATCGAGGTCGTGATCGTACCTCTCTACTTCGACCTGCGGACGTTCGGATGGACGGATTCCCTTGTCACTGTGGGTTTGGTGGAGTCGGGAGCATTCTTGCCCTTCGGCGTGTACTGGATGCGCACGCACTTCGCCACCGTGCCGAAAGAGATTTTCGAAGCCGCCGAAATGGACGGTGC
>WREX01000214.1 GCA_009779115.1 Propionibacteriaceae bacterium | reverse complement strand
GGCGGGATTCGCGCGGAACGTGTTGGCGGAACACAATTCGGTGTCCAGCGAGTTGATCATCCATGAGGTGATGGGACGGCACTGCGGGTGGTTGACGGCTGCGGCTGCGCGGAAGTACCGGGACTGGGTGACACACGCAGAATGGTTGCCCGAGATCGGACTGAAGCAAGACGCTTGGGACATCCATGCAGTGTTCGTACCCGAGGTGGAAATCGACCTCGAAGCGGAAGCCCTGCGGCTGGAAGCGACCATGAATTCGGTGGGGAACGTCAATATTTTCCTGTCTGAGGGCGCCGGAGTGGAGACCATCGTACGCGAAATGGAAGAGCGCGGAGAAACCGTGCCGCGTGACGCGTTCGGGCATGTTCAACTCGACAAGATCAACCCCGGAGCCTGGTTCGCCGAGCAATTCGCTTCCATGATCGGCGCGAAGAAGGTTCTGGTACAGAAGTCGGGTTACTATTCGCGTTCAGCGGCAGCCAATGCGTACGACCTGGCACTGATCAAGTCGATGACAGAACTGGGCGTCGACTGCGCTCTGAATGGGATTTCTGGAGTCATCGGCCATGATGAGCAGGACAACGACATCCTCAAGGCTATCGCTTTCGACCGCATCGCGGGAGCCAAGCCTTTCGACTTCCGCCAGCCCTGGTACCTCGACCTTTTGGAGGATATCGGCCAGCCCGCGGCCCTGGGGTGACGGGCAACTACCCAGAGGTGGGTGTGGCTGAGACTGGGATCAAGTCGCGCCCTCTTCGGTAACGGGCAACTCCCCCACTCCCCTGGTTCTATTTCCGGCGTTCGGCTGTCTTCACCTGGGATTGGGCTCGGTGATAAGCCTGGAGCGTTGCGACGGAGTTGTCTCCGGCTTCGCGCTTGGCCTGGAGGTCCAGCAGAGTACGTCTGGCTGCTTCCACATTGATATCGGCTGCCATCTGGGCGTACGGAGCGATGATGGCTGCGCGGTCCTTGGTGACGGAGACGAAACCGCCGTCGACGGCGATGATGTGGCGTGTGCCATCCGACGCGGTGACTTCGGCGGTTCCCGGGGCCAGGGTGGCGATCAGCGGGATGTGGTGGGCCAGCACCCCGATCTCGCCCTCGGTAGTCATCGCGACGAGTTGGTTCGCCTCGCCTTCCCAGACGAGCCTGTCAGCGGAAACGATCTCGACACGGAAGGTCTCGGCCATTACCCGAACTCCTTCTTCAACGCTTCTGCCTTCGCCATGACGTCATCCATGTTGCCGACATTGAAGAAGGCCTGCTCTGGGATGTTGTCCACGTCGCCGCGGCAAATCATGGTGAAGCCCTCGATCGTCTCGTCCAGGGGTACGGTCGACCCGGGCACGTTGGTGAACTTCTCAGCCATGTAGGTGTTCTGGGACAGGAACTGCTGGATGCGCCGCGCTCTGGCGACGACCACCTTGTCCTCTTCGGACAGTTCGTCGACGCCGAGGATGGCGATGATGTCCTGGAGTTCCTTGTTGCGCTGCAAGATCCTCTTGACCTCGATAGCGGTGTCGTAATGCTCCTGGGTGATGTACTGGGGATCCAGGATACGGCTGGTCGACGTCAACGGGTCGACGGCGGGATACAGGCCACGAGACGCGATGTCGCGGCTGAGTTCGGTGGTGGCGTCCAGGTGGGCGAAGGTGGTCGCCGGCGCCGGGTCCGTGTAGTCGTCAGCCGGGACGTAGATGGCCTGCATGGAGGTGATGGAGTGGCCGCGCGTGGAGGTGATGCGTTCCTGCAACTGGCCCATCTCGTCGGCCAGGTTGGGCTGGTATCCCACAGCAGACGGCATGCGGCCCAACAGGGTGGACACTTCCGAACCGGCCTGGGTGAAACGGAAAATGTTGTCGATGAAGAGCAGTACGTCCTGATTTTGCACGTCGCGGAAATACTCGGCCATCGTCAAAGCGGACAGAGCCACGCGCAACCTGGTTCCCGGCGGCTCGTCCATCTGGCCGAACACAAGAGCGGTGTCCTTCATGACTCCGGCCTCGATCATTTCGTTGATGAGGTCGTTTCCTTCACGAGTCCTCTCCCCCACTCCGGCGAACACCGACGTTCCACCGAAGTTATGAGCGATGCGGTAGATCATTTCCTGGATCAAGACGGTTTTACCCACGCCGGCGCCACCAAACAATCCAACTTTGCCACCTTGTACGTACGGAGTGAGGAGGTCGAGGACCTTGATCCCCGTGTGGAGCATCTGGGTCTTGGGTTCCAACGCGTCGAACGCGGGGGGCTGGCGATGGATCGGCCACCTTTCCTGGATGTCCAACCCGGAGATGTCCTCGCTCAGGCACTCCCCAGTGACGTTCCAGACCTTGCCCTTGGCCACGTCGCCAACGGGAACGGAAATGGGAGCGCCGGTGTCGCGGACCTCAGACCCGCGGACCATTCCATCGGTCGGCTTCAAGGAGATCGCGCGGACAATGTTGTCGCCCACGTGGAGTTCGACTTCCAGGGTGATCTCGTGAGTCGACCCCTCCGCTCCGACGGTGACTTTGAGGGCGTTCAGGATGTCCGGCATCTGGTCGGGTGGGAACTCCACGTCCACGACAGGTCCGATGACCCGGACCACGCGCCCCGTGCCGGGTGCGACAAGCTGTGTGTTAGTCATCACGTCTCCTCATTCTTGGGACAGCGCCGATGCGCCGCCCACAATCTCGGTGATCTCTTGGGTGATCTTGGCCTGGCGGGCCTGGTTGATCTGGCGGGTGAGGGTCCCGATGAGATCCTCAGCATTGTCTGTGGCGGCCTTCATG
>WREX01000213.1 GCA_009779115.1 Propionibacteriaceae bacterium | reverse complement strand
TCGTCCGACCAGACCGCGCGCCTGATGGGCATCCCGACCAGGACAGTCACCCTGTTCTCCTGGGCCATCGCCGGTGTGCTCGGCATGCTGGCCGCCGTGATGATCGCCCCCACGACAACCGTCACACCCACCTTTATGAACGCCGTGCAGGTCTCCGCGCTGTTCGCCTGCGTACTGGGCGGATTCCAAACCTTCTATGGGCCGGTGCTGGCCGCGTACATCATCGCTGTCGCGTCCAACTTCCTCAAGCTCTATGTCTCGACCGTGTGGGGGGACCAGATTATGTTCGGGCTGATCCTGGTCTTCCTGCTGCTGCGGCCCAACGGCCTGATCGGCAAGACCTACATGAAGAAGGTGTGACATGGCATTACGGTTGGTCAAGAACGCCCACGTGCAGTTCATCGTCTTCGGCATCCTGTTGGCCCTGCTCCCATCGGTCGGACCGGCCATCGGCATGAAGACTTCAACCTTGCAGACGCTCGGGTTCATGCTCGTGTACGCGATCGTCGCACTGGGGCTCAACCTCCTGCTCGGGTATTCCGGTTTGATTTCGCTGGGTACAGCGGGGTTCATGGGCCTGGGGGCGTACCTGGCGTCGTACTTCCAAGACGATCTCAACCTGGGGTTCTGGCTGGCGGCCCTGGTGGCGCTGGTCCTGCCGATCCTGATCGGGCTGGTCGTCGGCGTGGTTTCCCTGCGCATCCGCTCGATCTATCTGGCCATCGCCACGCTGTGTATCTCGGAGATTCTGCTCAAGACCTTCGAACAACTGGAGTGGTTCACTCATGGTACGGCGGGCAAGCAGAGCAAGTACCCGGTCATCTTCGGCCAGAGCCTGGATCGCGGGGCTGTCTTCATCCTGATTGTGATTTGCCTTGTCATCGTGATGATGCTGACGTACAACATGGTTCATGGGCAGATGGGGCGGGCGCTGCACGCCATGCGGTCCTCCGAAGTCGCGGCCCAGGCCATGGGCGTCAACATCTTGAAATACAAGCTGTTCGCCTTCTCCGTCGCCACCATGTACGCCGGATTCGGGGGCGCACTGTATCTGTTCTTCCTGCGGTCGAGCTACCCGACCACCTGGAATCTGTTCTTGTCGCTGAACCTGATCGCGATCGTGGTCGTCGGCGGGCTGCGCTCGATCTACGGGACGATCGCCGGGGCCTTCGTCATCTACGCCGTGCCCGAATTGTTCCTCAAAGAATTGCCGATCATCGGCAAGATCGCGGGGCTGCCGTACATCTTCTCCGGGGTACTGATCATCCTTGTCATCATGTTCTTCCCCACCGGGGTCAAGGGCCTGGCCGACATCGTGAAGAACCTCGTGGCCCGGGTCCGGTCCGGAAAACCCAGACAGGAGGTGGCAGTATGAGTGCCGCAGCAGGACGTGCTGCCGTGCGGGGCCCGGGGGCGCTGGCCGTGCGAGCCCGTGAGGATTGGGAACACAACCCGCTGGTTCATGACGGCACCGACCGTCTGCGCGAGGGCGACATCCTCAACATCGAGCATCTGTCGATCAGCTTCGGCGGCCTGAAAGCCCTGGACGACATCAGTTTCTCCATCCGCGAGAACGAAATCTTCGGGCTGATCGGTCCCAACGGGGCCGGCAAGACAACGGTGTTTAACTGCGTCACCCAGTTCTACACCCCCGACGCCGGACAGGTCTGGTTCCGCTACGATCCGGCGCGGTTGCATCGGCAGGGCACAGCCCACGCCGCGCGCTCGGAGGTCATCGACCTGGTCGGACGGCCCACCCATTCGATCATCCGGTACGGCCTGGTGCGTACCTTCCAGAACGTCGAGATCATTCCCGAACTCAGTCTGATCGATAACGTGCTGATCGGCGGACACGTCGATTTCCGGCCCACGATGCTGGAGCAGGTTTTCAGGCTGCCGAGGGCGCGTCGGGAGGAGAAAATCTTCCGTGACAAGGCCATGCGTGCCCTGACGTTCATGGGGATCGCCAGGTTCAAGGACCAGTTGGCGGGAGGTCAGCCGTACGGTGTGCTGAAGAAACTGGAGATGGCCCGCACGCTGATGGCCGAGCCCAGCCTGATCATCCTCGACGAACCGGCTGCCGGGCTGAACGACACCGAGACCGCAGACCTGGCCGCCACCATCCGGCGGGTCCGCGACGACTATCATTGTGCGATTCTGCTGGTCGAACACGACATGCGCCTGGTGATGACGGTGTGCGAGCGGATCTGCGCCATCTCCTTCGGCAAATTCCTGGCCCTGGGCACCCCGGAGGAAATCCAGCGTGACAAGGCCGTACAGGAAGCCTATCTGGGGGAGCAGGAATGAGTGCGCTGTCGTTGACCGGGCTGAGGATCCGGTATGGGGCCATTGAGGCAGTCAAGGGGATCGACATCGAGGTCCCCGACGGGCAGGTCGTCGCCCTGCTCGGGGCCAACGGCGCGGGCAAGACGTCGACGCTGAGGTGCGTGTCCGGGCTGGTCCCGGCCGCCCAGGGCACGATCCGGGTCGACGGTCGCGACATCACGGGCAAGGAACCGGAGAAGATCACCCGGCTGGGGATCGTCCAGTCCCCCGAAGGACGTCAGATCTTCCGCGATCTGACGGTGGAGGAAAACCTGCGCGTGGGCGCCTTCACAGTACGCTCCTCAGCCCAGGTCAGGGCTAATTTCCAGACCTGCTACGAGTTGTTCCCACGGCTGGAGCAGCGGCGTACCCAGATGAGTTACACCTTGTCAGGTGGGGAATTGCAGATGCTGGCGATCGCCCGGGCGCTGATGGCCTCGCCGAAGGTGTTGCTGCTCGA
>WREX01000212.1 GCA_009779115.1 Propionibacteriaceae bacterium | reverse complement strand
GGTATCGATGAACTGACAGCTTTCATCCAGCAGTACACTCCCGCCTGGGCGGCCGACATCTGCGGTGTGGACGCGTCGGTGCTCCAGCAGATCGGCGAGGATTTCGGCCGAGCGCACGTTGCGGTGGCCACCATGCGCCGCGGGGCCAACAAGCAACGTACCGGTTATTGGAAAGTCATCCATGCCTGGGGCATTCTGAATGCCCTGGTGGGGTCGATCGACCAGCCCGGCACCACGATCATGGACCGGTCGGCACCGTTGGCCAAACTCTCCCCGCCCACCAAACCGCCGGCCCTCTACCCACAGGCTGTCGACGGGCGCGAGAAGCTGATGCCGACTCCCGGTGGCCTGTTCGACTCAACATTGGCCTATGCCGGCACACAGACCGCCTTCTCCGATGCGCTGGTCAACGGCGCCTATCCCATCAAGTTCCTGCTCTGCGCCGGAGCCAACTGGATCCACTCCTCGCCCAATACGGCCAGATGGGTCGACCTTTTGCAGAACAAGTTCCTCACCGTGGTCGACTATCAGATGACAGATACGGCCTGGCTCGCCGATGTGGTCTTGCCGTGCTCGACCTACCTGGAGCGCGATGAGCTGGTCAGCGCCAACAATTTCGCGCCCGTACCACAGGTGCAAGTACGCCAAGCGGTCGTGACAGGGCTGTACGACACCAAGGATGACAACGAGATCTGGAGCCTGTTGGCAGACCGTCTGGGCATCTCCGACTACCTGCCGCCGACCGGCCCTGATGCTATGGACACCCAGCTGGCGCCCATTGGCTACACCTTCGACAAGCTGAAGGATGAGGGCCTGGTGCAACTTGACCAGCCGTTCACACCGACGACCAAGTTCAAGACCCCGAGCGGCAAGATCGAGATGTATTCGACCGTGTTGGACCAGGCCGGATTCGACCCGCTGCCAAAGTGGGACGGCCCGTCGGTGACTCCAACCGATGACTATCCGCTGTACTTCATCAGCTATAACATTTCGCGCGGCTACATGTCCATGCACCCGTGGAACTCCTGGCTGGTCGAGCCGGGCGATGAGGCTGTCATGATTAACGCCGCCACTGCCGCCAAGGCTGGCATCAGTGACGGGGACTCGGTTACGGTGACTTCGGCGTACGGCAGCTTGACTGCCAAGGCCAAGCTAATCCAAGGCATCCGCCCCGACACCGTTGCCATGTTGCATGGTCGCGGTTACCGCAACCCGTACACCTCCCCGACAGCCCGAGTCGGGGCTAATGAGAACGACATCTCGCGACCCGACACCGTTCAGGGCCTGCTGGACGCCTACCAGAACAAGAAAGAGCCCTTGGCCGGGCCCAGCTTCCGCGACTTCACCGTCAGTATCAAAAAGGCTTAGGAGGAGAAGATCATGGCTCGTTGGGGAATGGTCATCGACCTGAACCGGTGCATCGGCTGCGAGGCCTGCACTATCGCCTGTAAGGCACAAAACTTCACCCCAGAAGGTGTCAGCTGGTTGCGCATTGTGAAAACCGAGGTAGGGCAGTTTCCCAACGTCACCAAACTGCCCTTCCCGTTGCAGTGCCAACAATGCTCGAAAGCCCCGTGCGTCGAAGTCTGCCCGACTCGGGCGACCTACGTGCGCGACGACGGCATTGTGGCGGTTGATTACGATAAATGCATCGGCTGCCGCTACTGCATCGTCGCTTGTCCGTACGGGGCGCGCACCTTCGACGACAAAGTGACCACCTACTTCCCGGCAGGAAAGACCGAGTTCGAGTCCTTTGCGGCCGGATTCACTGATGACCCTGATCAGACCAAGGTCTTGCCGGCACGCCACCAATCAGGCGTGGTTGAAAAATGCGTCTTTTGCGTGCAAAAGATTGAGTCTGGGCTGGCTGCTGGTCTGACGCCAGGAGTCGATGCGGCCGCCACCCCCGCATGTGTCGTTACCTGCATCGGAGGCTCACGCGTTTTCGGTGATCTGGACGATCCGAACAGCGCTGTCTCGCGCAAGGCAGCCAGCCCTGGGGCGTACCGGTTCCATGAGGAATATGGCACCGAACCCAACATTTATTATTTGCCAGTACGGACGGTGGCCTGACCATGGATGTCCGTTTCTATCTGATCGTGAGGTGACAAAGACATGCCTAACCTAACCCCAACACTGCAGTTGACCTGGAGTTGGCTCGTCGTCATCTATCTGTTCATCGCCGGCGTTGGCGCCGGCGCCTACCTGACTTCATTCTGGGCTGGTCTACGCGGCTGGTCTGAGCGTGTCGTCTCGGTTGGCCGCTACCTAGCGGCACCTCTGGTGATCGTCGGTACGGGCATGCTGGTATTCGATCTCGGCGCCGGGAAAACAGACCCGCTGCGCATCTTCGGATTGTTCACCCACCCGTCGTCGATGATGAGTCTGGGCACCTGGCTGCTGTCGATCTTCATCATTTTGGCCGTCATCGACGGGTACAGCCCGCTGCTGGGGAAGATACCCCGATGGCGCGGGAAGGTGCCCCGTTTCAAATGGCTGTCGGTGGTGACAGCCGTGTTCGCCCTCTGTGTTGCTATCTACACCAGCCTGCTGATCGGAGTCGTGGGGGCGATCCCATTCTGGAACAGCCCCATTCTGCCTGTATTGTTCGTTGTCTCGGCTTTGTCGACCGGCCTGGTCGCGACACTGGCGGGCGCGGTGATCGTGTCCCGCAAGAGCGCTGATCTGTCGCTGGGGAACTTCGGCCCCATCCACATCGGTTTGCTGTCCATAGAAATGGTGGTGGTGTTCTTATTCTTGTTCTTCGCCGGCATGAGCCACCAGGCGCCGGTGACTTTCTCCTTC
>WREX01000211.1 GCA_009779115.1 Propionibacteriaceae bacterium | reverse complement strand
GGCCTTCACCGATGGCTCTTTCGATGTCATCACCGCGATCCAGTGCCACCACTACCTCGACGAACCAGCCAGAGCTGCAACCACGCGCAATTGCTGGCGCATGCTGCGCCCCGGCGGCCTGTACGTCGAATTCGAGAACATCAGACCCTTGACCCCCCAAGGCCTCCAGATCGGTATGCAGATGTGGACCACCTTCCAATCCAACGCCGGCCGTACCCCCGATCAGATCACCCAACACACCAACAGATTCGACACCGCCTACTTCCCCCTCACCATCCCCCAGCATCTGGAACTCTTGAAACAATCCGGGTTCAGCGCCGCCGAAGTCCTCTCGGCCTCCCACCTACAAGCCGGTTTCTACGCCGTCAAGTAGGGATAACGTAAATGGCCACCGCTCATCCTTGGACACATACACGCCGCTCCAGCTCGACGAACAATGCGTCTGCGAGCAACGGATTGTGGTATCGAGCCATCATGCCCTGTCCTTTTCGCAACAATCCCATCGCTAATCGTCGAGCTGCTATTGCTACGGGTGGAGACTCGAGAACTGACGTCGTGCAGTACAGTCTGCGTACCCGGCCAACCGTCGCATAGGTCCCAGTTTCGGATGCTCCCAAGCGGATTCCCAACGGAATACGAGTTCCCCGATCCAAGTTCACGAACCAGACCGTATTCCACTCCACGGTGGGGCGGCGGCGAATGTCATAACACACGAGAACCTCAACATTGTTGATGGAGATCGCGGCCACACGGCGATGTGTCGACGATCTAGCTGTTGCCGGATGAGCCGTCACCGTCCAGAACGCCCCTTCTGTCCGATGAGGCCATGGCACCGCCTTCTCGAGATAATCAGCAAGAAAGGTAACAATCTGCGGATAGTCAGACCGCTCACTCAAGCGGGCGAATTGCTTTCGCTGCCCTTCGGTCTCACTGGCAAGACAAGTGCGATCCCCCAGTACCAGGTCCAAGTCCTCGTTGTTCAGCCACGCTTCTTGCACGACTCGATCAACCACCAGATCGAGAGCCGGATTGTGCCGAGGCAAACGCACTAGCGCGGAATTCCGAAGATCGGCTCCATCGTCAGTACGTCGCTGAATAGTGCGCCTTTCCATGTCATCCAAAGAATCCGATCGAACTTCAGCGAAAGAGAACGCCGCGATACAGCCCTCCTGATGACGCCGATGGGTAGAGAAACGGGCGAGAAAGTCGACACTTTGTCCCACGTACTCAGTACCGTCGTCGAATTCAAGAATGTAAATGCCGCATAGTGGCCCATGGGGTCGAAGTATTGCTGATAGCGAGGTAACACCGTCGTACTCATACCGTTTGAACTGTAATTGTTGTCTCACTGAATGCCTCCGCGATAACGCAACATGATTCAGCATATGAGATGTCACTCAAGTCCATTATTCTCCCTGTTTCTCGTGGAAGAGGGGAGCCGAAGCAGGTGATATATCCCCGAGAATGCACATTCTCAAGAAGAAAGATCAAGACATGTCTTGGCTTTCATGCGCCGATTCCAGTACGCAGGCAGCTTGCTGAAAGAGTGGTCCCAGAGCAAACGTCCAGACGGGCAGGTCAGATGTCAAGGTGGCCCACGTGATTTCCCGGTCGATCAGATCGTACTGATGGATGAGCCAATTCCGGCTCGCGATAGCATCCGTCCATTTCACTGGTTCGGGTGCCTGAACATTCGCACGACTCAATCGAGATGCGGCCTCGCCAATCTTCATCAGAAGTGAGTCACCAGCTTCTTGGAGCAACGCATCCGCGTCATACACGTCCCGGCCAGTTGTTACGATTTGCGCCGCTCGATCCAACCAGTCGCGGATGTGGATAAATTCCTTCGCCGTTTTTCGATTCATCACAGGGGTACCGCCTCTCGCAGAATGTCGTCATCAGTACCGGGCCTCAACCCACCGTACGAGACCAGGTCGACACGGCATCCGACTATCTGCTCTAACAGGTCCTTCAGCGCCAGGAAATCTGTGATTGTCGTTCCGGGTGCCGGTCGTACCAAGAGATCGATGTCTGAGTCGGGACCAGACTGCCGACGCGCCACGGAACCGAATACCGCCAGATCTGTGAAGCCACGTTCCTCGGCTACCTGCCTGAGGATGGGGCCACCGGCGTCGATCAGTACCGAGGGATCAGTGCCCGCCTGTGGGAACGCTCGTAGTTGCTGGCTGATCGCTGGTTGAGTCACTCCGAGGGCAGCGGCGATCTCTCGCTGAGTTGTCCCAGTGGCCAACATGGCCCGAAGCGCCAGGACCCTGCGCAACCGTGCTGTGTCCTCTGCAGAACGGGCATCGCGGTACTCAGCCAATAGACTCATAAGGTTACCTTATCATGAGCGTGACATTGCAAACCAGACCGGGCCTGAGGGCAGGAGAGGGAAAGTACGGTCAGGCCGCCCAGTGAGTCAGGACCCATCGGAGACCCCGTTCTCCTAGTTCCATGAAAATGAGGTCCCCTTGGCTTGAGTCAAGACCCGCCAGCTAGAACTATCGCGCCGCTGGTCGGTCCCACTGGTGGTAGTGTGAGGCGTACTGGAAGTAGAAAAGTGAGTTCTTCATTGTGGGGGCTCATCGTGTACACACGGAACGAACGGGCCGTCACTTCTTCACTGTGAAGGAGTGACCCATGGTTCCTTATCCTTTTCATCATCTCAACACTCGTCGCGGTACGACGGCATCACATCCCACCTGTCTTCGCCAGGCTTGGGTCGCGTTGACGGGCTTGTCGGCAGTGTTCTTGTTTGAGATGCTCGACAATTCGGTCCTCAATGTGGCGCTGCCCACCATCGGGCGCGACCTTC
>WREX01000210.1 GCA_009779115.1 Propionibacteriaceae bacterium | reverse complement strand
CAGCCACCAGGCCAGGTAGGAGATGCAGCAGACGACGAACAACAGATTGCCCGCGACAATCCGTACTGCTCCTGATCCGGCCATGATCGTAGGCTACACCTGATATCTGGCAGCAGTACGGGAGACTGTCACAGGTGACCCTGTCAACGCCGACACTGAATCATTGATCAGCGCGGAGGATCTTCGGGGCCATGTCGTCGGCGGGAGGTGTCCACTGATCGGCGCCGGCGTCGGCCTGGTCGCCACTGCGGATGTCCTTGATCTGGCCGTCGACACCGCCGAACCAGACATAGGGAATGCCACGGCGATCGGCAAAGCGGATCTGCTTGCCGTACTTCTGGGAATTGGGACTGACCTCGCAACTGATCCCACGGGAGCGCAACAGGGCGGCCACCGCGTTGGCCTGGGCGCGGGTGTCCTCGGAATCGACGGCGACGAGCACCACGGAGGGGACAGACCTCGACGCGACCAAGAGGCCTTTCGAGATCAGGGGGGCGAAGACTCGGGTGATCCCGAAGGAGATTCCCACACCGGGGTAGGTCTTGCGTCCGTCGGTTGCCAAGGAATCGTAGCGACCACCGGCGCAGATCGTGCCCAGGGACTCATTGCCCCGCAGTTCTAATTCGAAGACCGAGCCGGTGTAGTAATCCAGCCCGCGGGCGATCTTGCAGTCGACGACCACGTTGTCCGGGAACTGCTCGTGGACGGCCTGGAACAACTGGTCCACTTCCGCGATCCCCTGGTCCAGGTCCTCAGTGCCAACCCCCAGGGCGCGCACCATGTCGGCGAAGCCGGGTGTACTGGTCTGAATCGCGGCGAACCGCAAAATCTGGGCCACCTCACCGGAGGCAATCCCCTGCTCGGTCAACAGGGCCGACACCCCCTGCTCGCCGATCTTGTCCAGCTTGTCGACCGCTTGGATCGCTGCCAGCGGATCGCTCACACCCAGTCCAGCGTAAAACCCCTGAATGAGTTTGCGGTTGTTGATCCTCATCCGTACTGGCGCGATCCCCAACTCCGCGCTCAACCGGGCACAGGCTTCGAGCATGACCAAGGCGACTTCGGCGTCGTGGTGGAAGTCCAAGACCGACTCACCCACAATGTCAATGTCTGCCTGCCAGAATTCGCGATACCGGCCTTCTTGGGGACGCTCCCCTCGCCAGGCGGGCTGGATCTGGTAGCGGCGGAACGGGAAATTCAGCCGTCCAGCGTTGTCCACGACATAGCGCGCGAAAGGTACGGTCAGGTCGAAGTGCAGGCCCAATTCGTCGGCATCTGAGGCATCGGCGTGCAGGCGGCGCACCACGTACACCTCTTTCGTGATCTCCCCCTTACGGCGAAGCTCGTCCAGCGGCTCCAACCCCCGGGTTTGGATATTGGCGAAACCGTTCAGTTCGAAGACCGAGCGCAAGATGTCCGACGCGCGCATTTCCACCATCCGGCCCTCAGGGAGGAACTCGGGAAAACCAGAGACTGATGCCATTCCCCCAGCCTATTGCAGGCCTGGCGAGCCCCACGAGTCAGCCCCACCATCTGGTCCGGATGCTATCAACAGGCAAAATTTGCGAAAATCGGGCAATATAGGACACATGAGTGAAACCCCACGACCTTCCACCTTCGGCCGGGTCGCCGACGATGGGACTGTCTACGTCCGAATCCATGACACCGAACGCGCTGTCGGGCAGGTGCCAGACGCCACGCCCGAGCAGGCTCTCGCCTTCTTCGAACGACGTGCTGAGGCGCTCCAGGTCGAAGTCGACCTGCTGGCACAAAGGATCCGCAATGGGGCGCTGAACCCGGACGAAGCTCGCAAATCCGTGCAGAACCTGCGCACATCTATCCTTCAGGCCAATGCCGTCGGCGACCTGGAGGGCATGGTCGCCCGTCTGGACCCGATGACGGAACTGATCGACTCCCAGGCCGAGGCCAGGCGCGAGGAGAAGGCCCAGGCTCTGACAGCGGCCCGGACCCGCAAAGATGAGATGGTCGCCCAGGCCGAAACCCTGGCCGGCAGCAGCGATTGGGGCACAGGGGTTCAGAAGTACCGTGATCTGTTGGACGAGTGGAAGACCCTCCCGCGCCTGGACAGAGCGGCCGACGATGAGTTGTGGCACCGCTTCTCCACCGCCCGCACGACCTACACCCGTCGTCGCAAGGCCCACTTCGCCGAGTTGAACGCCCAGCAGGGGCAGTCCCGCGACATCAAGGAAGGCATCATCGCCGAGGCGCAGGCCCTGGCCCAGTCCTCCGACTGGGGGGCAACGGCTGCCGCCTTCCGCCAGTTGATGGCCCGCTGGAAGGCCGCTGGAGGCGCTGGACGCCATGTCGACGATTCCTTGTGGACACGGTTCCGCGCCATCCAGGATGAGTTCTTCGCCCGGCGTACCGAGGTGTTCTCAGCCCAGGACGAGGAATTCCAGACCAACCTGAGCGCGAAGACCGACTTGTTGGCCAAGGCCGAATCGGAGATCCTGCCTGTGACCGATGTCGCCAAGGCGCGCTCTGCCTACCGCGAGTTCGTGTCGGCTTTCAACGCGCTGGGCCGGGTCCCCTCCGACCAGATGCGAGCCATCGACGCCAGAGTACGAGCGATCGAATCGGCGATCGATGAGGCCGACAAGCGGGAATGGGCCCGCACGGACCCGCAGACCCGCGCCCGTGCTTCTGAGACGGTCCACCTGTTCGCCACGCAGATCGAAAAGTTGAAAGAACAGCTTGCCAAGGCCGAGGCCAAGGGTGACAAATCCCAGATCGCCAAGACGACGGCGTCGATCGCGACCTATCAGATCTGGCTCGACCAGGCCCAGCAGACGCTCGGCGACCTGAACGCCTGACACGCT
>WREX01000209.1 GCA_009779115.1 Propionibacteriaceae bacterium | reverse complement strand
GTGGGGACCAGGTGGTCCGCCAGGTCGAACGACCCCGAGGGATGCAGGCGGGACCCCGACGAAATCTCCGGCAGTTGTACGGCGTTCATCCGACCGCCCCCTCCATTTGCAGTTCGATGAGCCGGTTGAGCTCCAGGGCGTACTCCATGGGCAGTTCACGGGCGATCGGCTCGACGAACCCGCGTACGATCATGGCCATGGCCTCTTCCTCCTTCAGCCCCCGGCTCATCAGGTAGAACAATTGATCTTGGCTGACCTTGGACACTGTGGCCTCGTGGGCCATCGAGACCTCGTCCTCTCGGACATCCACGTACGGATAGGTGTCGGAACGCGAGATCGTGTCCACCAGCAGGGCGTCGCACCGTACTGACGACGACGCGTGATGGGCCTTCGGGGTGACGTGGACCAGGCCACGGTAGGAGGACCGCCCCCCACCCCGGGCGACCGACTTGGACACAATGTTCGACGAGGTGTACGCCGCCGCGTGGATCATCTTGGACCCGGTGTCCTGGTGCTGGCCCGGCCCGGCGAAGGCAATGGACAAGGTCTCTCCCCGGGAATGCTCGCCCAACAGCCACACCGCGGGGTACTTCATCGTGATCTTGGACCCGATGTTGCCGTCGACCCATTCCATCGTCGCTCCCTCGGCGCAGGTCGCCCGCTTCGTCACCAGGTTATAGACATTGTTCGACCAGTTCTGGATCGTGGTGTAGCGGCAGCGCGCGCCCTTCTTGACGATGATCTCGACCACCGCCGAGTGCAGGGAGTCCGACTTGTAGATCGGCGCGGTGCACCCCTCCACGTAGTGAACAAACGCGTCCTCGTCGACGATGATGAGGGTCCTCTCGAACTGCCCCATGTTCTCGGTGTTGATCCGGAAGTACGCCTGGAGCGGGATCGTCACATGCACTCCGGCGGGAACGTAGATGAACGACCCGCCGGACCACACCGCCGAGTTGAGCGCCGCGAACTTGTTGTCCCCGGCCGGGACCACCGTCCCGAAATACTCGCGGAACAGGTCCGGATACTCTTTCAGCGCGGAGTCGGTGTCGAGGAAGACCACCCCTTGGCGCTGCAGGTCCTCGTTGATCTTGTGATAGACGACCTCCGATTCGTACTGCGCGGCCACCCCGGCCACCAGGCGTTTCTTCTCGGCCTCCGGGATACCCAGCCGGTCGTAAGTACGCCGGATGTCTTCGGGCAGGTCCTCCCAGGACTTCACCTGGGAGTCGGTCGGCTTCACGTAGTACTTGATCGTCTCGAAGTCGATGTCACTGAGGTCGGCGCCCCATGTCGGCATCGGTTTCTTGTCGAACAGGCCCAGTGCCTTCAGCCGGAAATCCCGCATCCAGTCCGGCTCATTCTTTCGAGTTGAGATCTCCCAGACAACATCCTCGTTCAGGCCGCGCTTGGCCTGCTGGCCCGCTTCGTCGGAGTCGTGCCACCCGAACCGGTAGGCCCCCAGAGCGGCGAGGTGCTCATCCTGGCTGACCCCCGTCCCCGGGGCTGCCTGAGTTGGAAGCGGAACCTGTGTGCCACTGTCAGGTGTGCTCATCTGTCCTCCTTCTTCGACATATCTGGCTTCCTTTCGGGTGCCGATGGTGGAATGTTCGTTGTGCAAACCCCATCACCGTGGGCGATGGTCGCCAGCCGTTGGACGTGGGAGTGCAGCAGCCGGGAAAAAACAGAGGTTTCCACCGCGCACAGTTCGGGGAACCGCGTCGCAATAGCAGGGTACGGGCAATTGTGCTGGCACAGCTGTTCTCCCCCGCCGACTGGTTGGATTCCGGCCATGAACCCGTCCTCAGTCAGGGCGATCGACAAAGCCTCGGCCTGGGAGAGGTTGGGCTGCACGGCTCTCAGTTCCGAGAACCGGGCCTCGATGGCGGCGAAGCGGTCCTCGAAGAACCGGGTGACAGCCTCTTCCCCGCCGTAACGGCGCAGGCTCTCCACCGCTGAGATGGCGAAGGTGTCGTAAGCGTGGTTGAAGGTCTGGCTGCCGTGGGAGGTCGCCGCGTACTCTTTGGCGGGACGACCGGCCCCCTTGCGCAGGGATACCGGCTGGAAGCGGGACCACACCATGCCGGTGTTTTCCAGATAGACCAGATGGCGTCTGATGGCTGCCGGTGTCAGGGAGAATTCGGCCGCGAGACCAGCGGTGGTGGTCCATCCGTGTTCGACGATCCGCTTCATCACCCGATGCCTCGTGGTGGCATCCTGGGCTTCCGGTGAAAACTCTTCGGCTGTCGTGATTTTCACAAGCTTATTCTTGCGTAATTCATTCGATTTTGCATCTTCGCTTGAAATCCGGGGTAAACTCGCTAGCATGCTGATGCAGGTTTCCTCTACCCCGCAGACGAAGATCCTCGTCGCGAAGCCTGTACCCACCCCGGTGGCACCAGCCATCGGTGGATTCGGGCTAGGGTGGTGATGATCGGATCCTGGACTCAGGTCATCCCCCCACGACATCATCATTGATGACGGACTACCAGAGGAACACTGTGACTTCATTACCTGCCAAGACCAAACGGCTTGCCTTGATGGCGGTGGCCGCTCTGGTGGCCGCTTTTTCATTATCTGGGTGCGGCTTGCAACAACACGGCGGCGGCGAATCCAGCCTGGCGCTGCCCGACGCACTGCGGAACGGGGACGTAGCAGTCTGGCCCCTGTACATCGGACTGGTCATCTGCGTGCTCGGCCTGCTCTTCGGCGTGTGGACCTACTCAAGGCTGAAGAACTTGCCCGTCCATGAATCCATGAGGCAGATCTCGGAGCTGATCTACACCACCTGCAAGGCGTACCTGGTCAAACAGGGCAAATTCTTGATGATGCTCTGGGCCTTCATCGC
>WREX01000208.1 GCA_009779115.1 Propionibacteriaceae bacterium | reverse complement strand
GTCAATTGGCTGCCGTGGGATTCCCCGGCGGTGACGTACCTCAACACGTCCCCCAGTCTACTGAGACCGGGCGGCTATGGCCTGGTCAGCCGCAGTTCTCAAGACGGAGAAGTCGACCGACCGGCCGGTCATCAACTCGACCTGGCTGACCGCCTGGGCGGCCAGCAGGTCCAACCCTGAGGCGACGCGGGCACCCTGCTGGGCGGCCTGGGAGGCCAGTGGCGTGGGCCAGGGGCTGTAGAGGACGTCGAAGACCAATCCTGCCGAGCCTGTCCCCCATTCGGCTGCCACTGACGCGGGGACGGTCGAGATGACGACATCCGGGCGAGATTCGTCAGTGACCACGTCGATGCCCCAACGAGCCGCATCCTGGGCTAGGAGAGCCGTTATCTCCTGGTCACGCGCACGGACCTGGACTCGTTCGACACCCATCAGGTACGCCGCGTAGACACACGACCTGGCCGTCGCACCGTTCCCGTAGATCACGATGGTCGCCTGGGGATCCATACCCGCATCAGCCAGCACCATCTGAACCCCGGCCACATCCGTACAGTGAACCGTCGTCGTCGTCATATCCCGGGGCAAACCGTGGAAGACCAGGGTGTTGCCGACTCCCACGGCGGCGACCACCGGGTCGGGCCTGCCCAATTCGACGATGGCTTTTTTGCATGGCATCGTGACCGACAACCCGCGCCAGGTGGAGTCCAGTCCGGCGACGAACTGGCCGGTCTGAAGCGCGGTGACCTCATGACGGCTGTAGTGCCAGTCCAGTCCAAGCCACTCGTACGCCGCCCGGTGCAAGGCAGGCGACAAGGAATGCGCGATCGGAGACCCGATGACGCCACACCGACGCGAGAGCCCGGCCTGGCTCACGAACACCCTGTCGGCTCGCCGTTGTCGGAGCACCACTGTTTGAGCTGATCCTCCAGCGCCTGGTAGCCAGCTTCATCGGACGCGAATTGGGTCTCGCCTGTTTTCAGGTTGACGGTCACCCAGTAGAGCCAGTCGCCATCGGCAGGGTTGACGGCCGCCTGGAGCGCTTCCTTACTGGGATTGGAAATCGGTACAGCGGGCAAACCTGTATTGATGTAGTAGTTGTACGGCAAACTGGCGTCCTGCTGGGATGCTGCCGTGATGGGATCGTCATAGGGGGTGCCGTCGGCCATCAGCCTGCCATAGCGGAAGGCCGATTCCACACCGAGAGGCATACCAGCTTTCAAGCGGTTGAGGATCGCCCGGGCCACCTTAGGCCTGTCGTCGGCGTTGTTGACCTCCGACTCGATGATGCTGGCGATCACCACAACCTGTTGCGTTGTGAGGCCGAGGTCTTGTGCCTTGCCGTCGAGATTCAACTCCGTGGAAACGTTATTGAATTCTTTCGCCATGAGAGTCAGTGCATTCGTCACAGTCGTGTCGATGGGCGGCGACATGAGGTACGTGTCGGGGAACAGGAATCCCTCAGGGTTGTTCCCGGCCGCTGGATTCAACCCGATGACCGACGGATCGTTTTGGACCGCGGCCAGTGCCTGATTGATCTGGTCCTGGGTCACCTGCAGCGAGTCCATCAGGATGGGCTCGATCTGGTCCATGCGCAGCCCCTCTTTGATGGTCAGGCGCAGGATGACTTTGTTCTTGGGATCGTTGAGCATAGCGGCGGCCGTCGCGGCTGGAAGGTGGGTCTTCAGATTCCATGTGCCGTACGACGAGGGGCCAGGGCCGTTTTTGAGAGCTTCTGTCTCGAACAGGCTGGGATCCTTGATCACATCCTGGGCCATCAGCAGATCGGCCACATTGGCCCACCCGTCTCCGTTTTGGATCACGATTTGTACAGGCTGGTCCCCATTGCCGATGTAATCGTCTTGCTGGCGCCAATCCATGTAGACCGAATACCCCTTGTATGAGGCGAAACCCAGGCCTGACACCAGGACAATGAAACTGATGGCGACAGCCACAGCGCTTTTCGCTCGTCTGGATGCCTCCGACCCGATCCACCCGTTTCTGTTCTGATCAGCCATGGGCCTCCTCCACTTCCAGCTCTCGCCCGATCATGCGTCCCGCCTCCAAGGCATGCAGGACAGATTCTAGGATACCGACCGCAGCCTGCGCGTCAACAACGCCCCGCGCCGACTTAGAATTCCGGCCAGCAGCGCGCAAACGTTGATTGGCCTGAACACTCGTGAGTCTCTCATCGACCAGCCAGACGGGCACCCCAACCTTTTCAGCCAGCAAGCGAGCTTGGTTTTCGACGTTCTGGGCGGCAATTCCCCGGCTGCCATCCAGCGCCAGCGGGAAACCCACGATCAGGGCAGCGGCGGCGTATTCAGCGACCAGAGCGGTGATCCGGTCGTCCAGACCGTCACCCGCCGGGACGGTCTCCACAGGGTACGCCAGGACACGCCCAGCGTCACACGCGGCCACCCCCACGCGGGCCGACCCCAGGTCGACGGCCAGTAGAACCCCCAATCGATCAAGCAAGAGCGGTGGCCACCGCCTCCAGGGCAACCTGGGCTGCCAAAGGATCAACGCCGCCGCCCTGGGCGAGATCGTCGGATCCGCCACCGCGCCCCCCGAGGGCCGTCGCGGCCAGCGCGACGAGCGCACCGGCCTTGTACCCATTGTCCCGGGCAGCAGCGGTCGTTGCCACGACCACCGCCGGTTTCGGGCTGGTGCCGATCAGGCAGACCACCGCGGACGCCGAGCCCAGACGTGCCCTGACATCCATGGCCAGCGCTCGAAGATCCGTTCCCGGGGCAGGATCGACCGCGCCGATGAAACGTGCGCGGCCCAGGTCGACTCCAGCCGACACCAAGCCTGAGGCTGCGGCCGCGACCTGTGCGCCCTTGAGGTCG
>WREX01000207.1 GCA_009779115.1 Propionibacteriaceae bacterium | reverse complement strand
TGTCGATCTCGATGCCGACCACGGCTCGGGCATTCTTGACCAGCCAGTCGTGGTCGTACTCCTGAAGCGTGGTGTGGCTGAAGGTGCGCAACAGGTCGTCCCAGGACTGGAGGATCCAATCGGCGTCGGTGTGGGTGGTGAGGTGGCCGTAGACGTGGACGGTCTCATAATCCAGGGTCGGCGCGGCGCCGGGGCCCATCCAGTCGGCGGGAACGAATCCGTCGTAGCCCATCAGGATGACGAGGGCCTCGGCGTCCGGGTCGGAATCGTGCGACTGGGGGTTCACCGAGCCCATGTGGGAGGTGAGGCGGTCGTCGCCGGTCATCACCCAGGGAAGGAACGTTGCCAGGGGTCGTCTGGTACGCAGGTCGGTTGTGATGAGGGTGCCCGTACGGACCTGCTGCAAGAAAGCTCGTACATCCGCGTCTGGCATGCGGAAATGCTCAGGAATATACATCAGACCACTCCTTGGATGGCTTGGAAAGATTGGGCCAGGATCGGCTCGTCGACATCTGCCACGACGGCCGTGCGGCCGATGTCCTCCAGCAGGATCAACCTCAGATGCGACCCCCGGGCCTTCTTGTCGATGCTCATGGTCGCCCGGACATCCGCCCAGGCGCCGTTGTACTCGGTGGGCAAGCCGAGTGAGGTGAGGACTCGTCGGTGCGTGTCCACCACATCGTCGCCGACCATGCCCAGGCGGTGCGCGACCTCAGCGACGAAGACCATGCCGACGCTGATCGCGTACCCATGGGACCAAGTGAAGTTTTCCAGCTTCTCGATGGCGTGGCCCAGGGTGTGCCCGTAGTTCAGCGCCGCCCGGCCCACGCTGGAGACCGCGGCCTCCCTCAGATCTCCGGAGACCACATCGGCCTTGACCTGGATGGCACGAGCCAGGATGTCGGCGAAGGGCGCGCTGGTGACATCGCAGACCCGCTTCGGCTCGCGGATCACCGTGTCCAAGATGTCCGGATCACTGATGAAACCACACTTGACGATCTCCGCCAGCCCCGATCTGACCTCATGGTCCCCCAGGCCAGCCAACAGGTCCAGGTCGCAGGTCACCAGGCGCGGTTCGTAGAAGGACCCCACCAGGTTTTTCCCCTGGGGCAGGTTGATCCCGGTTTTGCCGCCCACGGCTGCGTCGGCCATTGCCAGGACAGTGGTGGGGATGCTGACATAGGAAATTCCGCGCAAGTACGTCGCCGCGACGAAGCCCGCCAGGTCTGTCGTCGTACCCCCGCCCACTCCGACAACCGCGTCCGACCTTGTCAAACCAGCTTCGGCGAGGGTACGCCAGCACCGGTCCAGGGTGTCGACGGTCTTGGCCTGCTCGGCTGCGGGCACTTCGATCAGCACCGGGTCCGGCCAGTCGGCAGCCAACTTGGCCACCCGGTCGGCCAGGACGGGCGGGTACAGGACGGCAGTCTTGGCCACAGCGGGCTCGGCTGACGCCAACAGGGAGCCGACCCGGGCACTGACGCCAGGCCCGATCAGCACGTCGTACGGATTCTCGGCAGCGACTCTGATCACGCGTACCCCCTGGATGAGATCGACAACGTCGCGGACGATGTCTCGTACTGGTCTGTCGGCATCAATCCGCCAGGTGGCCACCAGCTCATAGACAGGCAGGCGCTGGCCCGCGAGTTCGCCCAGGCGGGCGCGCAGGTCGCCCAGCAGGAGGGGTCGCAGGGTGCTCATGCCCGCGCGCCTGGTCAGTGTGACCACCGACACATCCAGCCAAACCACGCTGTGTCCGTCGAGCATCTGGCGGACCGCCGGAGTCATCACCGAGCCACCGCCCAGGCACACCACGTCGTAGTGCGCCAGCGCGTGAGCCACGGCTTCTTGTTCCAGTTCGCGGAAGCGTTCCTCGCCCTCGTCGGCGAAGATCTCGCGCACAAGGCGGCCTGTGCGTTGTTCGACCAGGGCGTCGGTGTCGCACCACCCCAGCCCGAGTTCGTCTGCCACCGCCTGTCCGACGGTGGTCTTGCCGGACGCGGGCAAGCCCATCAAGACCAGACTCACCAGCAGCCTTCCAATCCGCTGGCCCGCAACCGGTCACGATAATGGGCCACCGCGGCCCGCACGTCCTCCACGGTGTCCCCGCCGAACTTCTCCAGGCAGGCCTCGGCGACGACCAGGGCCACCATAGCCTCGGCCACCACACCGGCGGCTGGCACGGCGCACACGTCGGAGCGCTGCGGATGGGCCTCGTCGTCCTGGCCGGTGGCAACGTTGACTGTTCCTAGCGCCCGCGGCACTGTGGCGATGGGTTTCATCGCCGCCCGCACGCGGATGACTTCGCCGTTGGACATCCCTCCCTCGATGCCCCCGGCGCGGTCAGAGGTACGCACGATGCGCCCATCGTGGGCTCTCATCTGGTCGTGAGCCTGCGATCCCTTGAGGCCGGCCAACTGGAATCCGTCGCCGACCTCCACGCCCTTGATCGCCTGGATGCCCATCAGGGCTCCCGCCAGGCGGGCGTCGAGACGGCGTTCGGACGACACGTGCGTACCCAAGCCGGGAGGGCATCCCCAGACCAGCACTTCCACGACTCCGCCGAGGGTGTCCCCCTCCTTGACGGTGGTGGCGATGAGTTCCTGGATCGAGGCGCTGGCTTCCGGGTCGAAACAACGTACGGGATCCGCGTCGATGGCGGCCTGGTCGTCGATTGTGGGCCACTCGTCCCGATGGGAATGGATCCCGCCCAGAGCGGTGACATGGCTGACCACCTCGATGTCCATCGCCTGCCTCAAGAACTGGCGGGCCACCTCCCCCAGGGCGACCCTCGCGGCCGTCTCACGGGCCGAGGCACGTTCCAGGATCGGACGGGCGTGGTTGAAACCGTATTTTTGCATCCCGGCCAGATCGGCGTGCCCGGGGCG
>WREX01000206.1 GCA_009779115.1 Propionibacteriaceae bacterium | reverse complement strand
GGCAATGACAAACACTCCCGACCCGGCGATGGCGTCGATGAGACCGGGTGTCGGCTGGTCGAGGAACATGTGGGCCAGGCCGTCCACTCCGGCGTCGACCGCCCGTTTCGTACCCTCTGCTGTCGTCGCGTGGGCGATGACGAGCTTGCCGTACCCATGTGCGGTATCGATCGCGGCAAGCAGCGATGGTTGATCGATGACCGGCAGCCCCGGGTAGCCGATGACCGACCCGTCTTCGATGAACACCTTGACGTAGTCGGCCCCTGACGCAACCTGACGGCTGACGAACCGCCTGGCCTGGTCGGGCGTGTTGACCGACGGGAGCAAGGGATAGATCAGGCGGATCAGAGGATTGCCGCTGGCAGTGATGTACTCGGATGGGTGTCCGCCCTTGACCCTGACCCCCATTCCGGAAGTACGCAGGTCAGCAATGTCATCACGTGTGGCAATGCTTCTGCGCGCCTTGGCTGACCAATGTCCCTGCATTTCGAGTTCTGTCGTGATGCCGAACGCCAACGCGTCCCGCAACCCGTCCATGTCGGTGTGGACATGTGAGTCGATCAGCCCCGGCATCAACATGGCTCCCGTACCGTCGACGACCGTGGCCTCCGGCGGAATCTGCCCACCAACCGCCACCACTTGAGGGCCGTCGATCAGCACGTCGCGCTGGCCGAGAACATCGTACCCGTCGAAGACCGTGGCATTAACGATTGCTGTTAGCATGGGTGAAATCCTTCTCTCGACCGGGTTCAATGGCTCCGTTCCCATTGTGTCATCTGATCCCGGCATTCGCTCTTGTCGGCTTCCCTGATGACGAGAGTCGCCCAGCACTGGTCTAGCCCGGATACACCGATCCATTGCTGCTCCGCGCCTCCAGATGGGCACCCTGGCCCCATCGCCAACGCTCTACAGACGTCCAGTCTGCCTTCGCGTTGTCGCTGTGCCCAGTGCACCCATCTGTACGGGAGTGCGAGTTCCCACAAAGTCGGGGGCACGCGTAAACAGTGCACACCCACTGATGACACTCAGATGGTGTCGCTCGCGACGCCAGCGATTGGTGGATTCGGGTCTAGGATCAGTCGAAAGAGGATAGCAGTGGGGGCCAGCGTCCGAACGGAGAGGAGACGACATGACCCACGCCGTACTGATCACACATGAGTACGAACTCCAGGCGATCCATCGCGACTTATTGCAACCAAACTTTCCCCCACATGAGTTGATTTCCGTCGAAGCTCTCGTGGATCTGGTCGCAACCGGGTCCGGATATGTGCTCGTGCTGCCAGGCAACGAGAGTTACGCCGGGGTGGCGGTGGTCACTTTCCATGCCGCGCAGACTGACCTCCTCAGTTTCCTCGCTGTCGATGGCACAGGCAGATCGAAGGGGTACGGTTCCGCCTTGCTCGCCGCTGTGCTTCATGAGACCGCCCGCCGAGGACGATCGTTCCTCCTTGCTGAAATCGCGATGCCGGGAACCCTGTCACAACAAGCCGAGTACGGCGATGTCCAACGTCGGGCGGCGTTCTACGCTCGCGCTGGTGCGAAAGCCCTTGTCGTACGGCATTGGTTGCCCTACCTTGGTCCCAAGGGTGAACCGGTGAGACTGATGTTGTTGGCCATCCCGACCAGAGCGCAGGACGACTGGCATGTCCCAACGAACCAGTTACGTGAGTTCGAAACCTCCTACCATGACGGCCGGAGCACCCCTGAGGTGGCGGCCACCTTGTCTGATCTCCCGGGCGATGGCGTCGTAGCTGTGGAGGACCTGAGACAGGCGTATCACCTGAGCGACTAGGGCAGTCCTTGATCCCCATGGCCCTCGTGCCACCGAATTCTTGACACCAGAATTCGGTGGACTCACCCCCACTCCTTGGTAGTGTGGTTCGCAGAGAGGAATAAAAATGCAAATAACCCACGACGTTTATGCCATTGATGCCTCACGCGGATCGTATTCGTACGCCTTTCGCTCATCTGATGGGGTCACGCTGATCGACTCCTCAATTCCTGGCCGGGCGCGTGGCATTGCCGACGAACTCGCGGCTCACGACATGGGCGATGTGGTGCGCATTCTGATCACACACCACGATGTCGACCATGTTGGCAATGCCGCCGAGTTGCAAAAGCAGTACGGATGCGACGTGTTCATTTCGGAAACCGACATGCCGTACGCCCAAGGCACGGTCTCCCGCCCTGGCATCAAGGGCCTGATCGGAGTGTTGGTGCACGCGGGCAGGTCGACCCAGTTCACCCCGCTGCCAGCCGAAGAGATCAATGGGATCGAAATCCTCCACACGCCTGGCCACACGCCAGGCCACGTCTGTTATCTGTACAACCGCGTCCTATTCGCCGGTGACCTGCTGAATTCGCACAACGATGTCTTGCGTCCGTCCCAACCCGCGATGACGTGGAACAAAGAGTTCGTCAAGGAGTCCATCACCTCCCTGGCCGCAGTGGAGTTCGACTGGGTCTGCCCAGCCCACGGCCAACCCGTCAAGACGTCGAGCGTGCGAGTATGAACGTCGTTGACTTCACCAACGTCTCGACGATTGGCCTGGAATCCTCGCCGGTGGCCGAAGCTCTCGCAGGCCTGCGGGCCAATGAAGCCCGTTATTTCATGAACAAATGCAAGCATCAGTTCGTGGTGGAACCTGTGAGCGAGAGCCAGCCAACACTGGACTATGTCCGCCACATCCTCAAGGCCGAGCGCAACCTAGAATTCGCCGCCGTACCCCTGGAAACCTCCCACTTCCAAGTCGAGAAAATCGAGTGGACCCACGTCTTCTACAGGGAAGGCTTCGAAGTCAACGTCATGTACACAGTAGACGACCCCAAGAAACGAGCCGTCGGTTTCAAACTCGCAGATGGCGCAGACGTGCCCCCAGAACTGGCCGACACCTTCAAGTTCGCCCGCCAAAAGTCCAAGCTCGCCGGTACGATCCGAGGCTCCTTCT
>WREX01000205.1 GCA_009779115.1 Propionibacteriaceae bacterium | reverse complement strand
CGGCCCTGTGTGAAACGGGCCAAAGACGAGGCGCCCCTTGCCAGGTACTCCTCGGGTAAACTGGCATCGTGCAGTCGCGCACGAGTCGGCGTGAGTGCGTTTCTGATACCTCGGCTAGGCTAGCTCCATGCTTCCTGAACACATCGATGCCCTCGTCTCGGTCAGCCGTCCCAGCATCCACCCCGATGGGTGGGCGGTGTTCTCGGCTTCCCGCCCGGACACCGGCGCCGATGCCTATGTCGGACAGGTGTGGAAGATGGGAACAGATTCCGACATCCCGCAGCGGATCACCCGGGGCTTCCACGACTTCGATCCGCAGGTCAGTCCCGACGCCACCCTGATCGGATTTCTGCGGGACCAGCCGGGCCGATTGCCGCAACTGGCGATCATGCCCGCGAACGGCGGCGAGCCCATGATCCTGACCGATCAGCCCACTGGGGTCAAGGAATTTCACTTCACACCGGATTCCTCCCGCATAGTGTTCATCTCCGGTCTTCCCAGTCAGTACCCCGCCGCGCACAGCAACAACCCGGGTTCAGGCCACCCCCGCCGGATCACCGGGCTGGCCTTCCGGATGGATGGCCGGGGCTGGGCGGGGGACCAGCGCTTCCAGGTCTTGGTCGTCGAGGTTCCGGACTTGGGTGCCGAACCGGCAGTGACCGGTCCGGACCCGAGGCCGGCACGGGCACAATGGCCTGTCATCCCGAACGCCCGGCAGATCACCGAAGGAGACTATGACCACACCCAACTCGCCGCCCGCGACGGATACGTCATCGTGACCTCCGCCCGTCACCGGGGCCACGACGCCGATCTGAGGGTGGACCTCTACCGCGTCAGTTTGGATGCCGTCCACACCGACCCCGTCCTGATCACCAGTACGGAGTCGACAGCCCTGTCCTGCTCGTCCCCGGTGGTGTGCGGGGACACTGTGTTCTTCCTGGCCCGCGACCTCGGCCGGGACGGGCTCGACATCGTCGGGACCAATTCGGCTGTCTACCAGGTCAGTGTCAACGGCGGGGTTCCCGAACGGATCACCGATCCCGCCAACACCGACGTGGTCGACCTCGCCGTCGACCCCCAGACCCGCGAACTGATCGGTGTCGTTCGCTCACGGGGTTCCGGGGTCGCTGTGAGCGTGGAATTGGACGGGAGGGTGTTGCCGCTGCCCGCTCCCAGTGACGCCTCGGTCCGCGAAGTAGCGTTGTGCGGCGGTCTCGTCGTGGCTTCGGTGGCGACCACTCGTTCTCCTGGTGAGATCGCCCGGCTGGGCGGACGGTCCTTGATGCTCACCGACCTGGCGGAAACACTGCGTGCTGCTGCTCCGGCGTACCCCGCGCGCGAGATGGTCGCAGTCAGTCCAGACGGGGCTCAGGTCCACGGCTGGGTCGTCCTGCCGGAGGGGGAGGGCCCCCATCCGGTCTTGCTGGTCATCCACCCTGGCCCCTTCGAGGCTTGTGGACCGACTTTTTCCGAAGAAGCACAGCTGGGAGCGCAGGCGGGTTACGCAGTCGTGATGTGCAACCCGCGCGGGTCGGCCTCGTACGGCGAGGCCCACGCCCAGGCGATCAAAGGCGCCTGCGGAGACCGCGAAGCCGTGGACGTCCTGGCCTTTCTGGATCATGTGCTTGCCAATGTTCCCGGCTTGGATCCAGCGCGCGTGGGAATTATGGGCGCAGGGTACGGCGGCTATCTCACGGCCTGGATCATCGCCCACGACCACCGCTTCTCCGCCGCCATCGTGGAACGCGCCTGTCTGGATCCGCGCTCCTTGATCGGAGCCTGCGACATCGGGTGGTACACCGTGCCTGCCTACCACACCAGCGACCCGGTGGTGATGGATGCGCAATCACCCTTGCTGCTGGCGGACAAGGTGATCACCCCCACCTTGGTGATGCACGCGGAAGATGACCTGCGCTGCCCGCTTGGCCAGGCGCTGCGTTACTACACGGAACTGAAGATGAACCAGGCCAAAGCCGAGTTGCTGGTCTTCCCCGGCGAGTCCCACGACATGCCGGTGTCAGGCCGCCCCCGCCACCGCCGACAGCGGTTGCAGGCTATCCTCGACTGGTGGTCGCGGCATCTGTGAACTCCGGAGGACCCAGATGAGCGACCGGACACCCGTTCACCCAAGTCAGAGGTAGCGCCTCACCTGCTTGGCGTACTCGGCGTACTGCTGTCCGTAATGCGCGGTGAGGAACCTTTCTTCTTTGACGATCTGGCGGTGCATCATGACGGCGAACAGGATGACGATGATCACTGAAGCCAGGTTTGGCGTGACGAAGGCCAGGGCGAGGAAGTAGACGTCGAAACCCAGATAGAGCGGATTACGGCTGAGTCCGAACGGTCCTGAGGTGATCAGTGAGTCTGTGGTCGTGTCGTCGATGCCGACCCGGAAGGAACCCCCGAACGTCACCAGCGTCAGTCCGAACCAGATCAGGGCCGCCACACATAAAACGATCCCGATCCAGCCGAGGATGGCGGATCCGGGCGCTTGACGGGTGAGGACAGATGGCAGGGGCAGACCGGTCAGTGTGTAGACCAGAAACAAGACCGGGACCGCCAACAAGAAGTCGCTTTTATCGCCCGCTCCGAAAACAACTGCTCTGACTCCCTTCTTCAGCAGGATCACCGCGCGTACGCCCACCATCGCAACCAGGATGACAAGGCCTACCGTCGCGATCAGGTGAACCATCATGTTCTCCTCTTCATAGTTTTTCGAGATTGTCCCAACACGGACGTCCCTACAGGTGATATTTTCCAGGATCGGGTGAATTGCGTGCAATAATCGGCTACGTGAGAGAGCAGCCGGTCGCCATTATCGACGCTGTGCCGGTTGCGTGGAAGTCAGTGGAGATTCACGTGCCGCAGGACACCCAATCGACAGCCTACTGTCAGGTGGCTTTGTACTCACGCACTCGCACCCGGTCGCTCCAAGAGGGCGACTCGTGG
>WREX01000204.1 GCA_009779115.1 Propionibacteriaceae bacterium | reverse complement strand
CGTCGATCGCCGCGCCGCAAAGGCCCGTCGCTACTGAATCCGCTTGTGATCCAGTCGTAGATAGTGCGGCCCGGCCGTGAAACACGTTGATGTTGTCGTAGGTACGCTGGGCCGGGCCCACGGCCTCTCCGGTGAAATCTTCGTCACCGTGACCACGGATTCCCCCCAGGAGCGTTTTCGTCCAGGGGCATTCGTGTGGGCCGATGGTTCCCGCCGTTTGACAGTACGTAGTTCCCGCGATCAGTCATCTCGTACCGTCCTGAAATTCGACGAGGTGCCAGACCGTACTGCCGCCGAAGCCCTGACTGGAGCCCAACTGATCGCCCACGTCGACGCGGAAGAAACCCCCGCCGACCCCCAAGAATTCTACGACCACCAACTAGTAGGCCTGAAGGTTGTGACAACTGAAGGCGTACTCGCCGGAACTGTCGCAAGAATCGACCACCTAGGCTTCCAGGACCTGTTGGCCGTGTCCACCCCCCAAGGCGAAAGACTCGTCCCTTTCGTAGACGACCTGGTCCCCGAGGTCGACCTGGCCGCGGGCCAAGTCGTGGTCAACCCCATCCCCGGACTATTGAAGGACGAGGAATGAAACTCGATTACGTCACGATCTTTCCCGAATACTTCTCCCCCCTGAGCCTGTCCCTCCCCGGAAAAGCGATCGAAGCAGGCCTGCTCTTGGTGTCCGTCTACGACCTAAGAATGTGGACCACCGACCCCCACCGCACAGTTGACGACACCCCCTTCGGCGGCGGCGCCGGAATGGTCATGAAACCCGAACCCTGGGGCAACGCCCTAGATGAATTGTTAGGGGCCGCGGGTGACCGTACGTGCTTGATCATCCCGTCGGCAAGCGGGGTACTCTTCACCCAGGATCAGGCCTCTGACCTGGCCGAATACGACCGTCTGATCTTCGCCTGCGGAAGATATGAGGGCATTGACGCCCGAGTCCCCGAGTACGCCCGTACTGTCGTCGAAGTGAGAGAACTATCCCTAGGCGACTACGTCCTCAACGGCGGCGAAGTAGCCGCCCTAGCCATGACCGAAGCCATAGTCCGCCTCCTCCCCGGCGTCATCGGCAACCCCGACTCGCTCCGCGAGGAGTCCCACTCCGACCTGTTAGGCCACCTTCTGGAGTACCCGGTCTACACCAAGCCCGCCTCTTGGCGCGGCCTAGATGTCCCCGACATCCTCCTATCAGGCCACCACGGCAAAATAGCCCAGTGGCGTCGTGACCGCACGGAAGAAGTCACCCGGCAACGACGGCCCGATTTGCTGAGCCCGGTGGATGGAATTAAGCCCGAGGTGTAACCAGGCACTGAGGCCACGAACGGAGCTGAGTCTTCTCAACCTAGAAGCCACCACAACGGCTGTGTCAATCTTTCTGACAGTAGAAACTGATTGACAATTACAATTTGTCAAACCTGTGTATGTGTCGACCAGGTGGATGGCCTGGTCAGGCGTACGCTGCGATTTCGGCTGAGGCTAGTCACCAGGAGCTTTCACTGTGGGCCACGGTTTCGAGAATCATCCTCCCCTGGTCGGCGTCTCTGCCGCCGAACTGAAGGCAGGGGAGTTCGTCGAGGACGTTGAGGTCATTGCTCCGGCTGAGGATGAAACTGGTCATCAAGGTGTCGGCTGGGAGGTCCTCCCGATACCAATAACCGCAGTCGGATGTGGTCTTGTGGTCTGGTTGCAGTGTGATGTGGGCTGAGATCTCCAGGGCAGTGTCGCAGAAGAAGGCGAAACTCTGATCATTGACAAGGCACACGAGTTCGGTATCCTGCCCGGTCAGTGCCATCCAGAACTCCTTGAGCCCAGGATCGTCCTGGGGCGTGAGAACCACATCGCTCAAAACGACCTCCCCATCGTTCACCAGACAGCTTCCAGCAACCACCACCTCATCCCTGGCGGGAGTTGCCGTGAAGGAAGGAGTCTTGATACCAAAGAGTCGTCGGCCTCGCTCAAGACGGTCAAGGACGAAGGGACATGTGACACGGGCATACGTGCCGTCAGGGGATAGTACGGGAAGGCAGAGGATGCTAGCGCCCGTAAAGATGAGGTCGCCCATGGCTCCTGGTGGATCTCCGGACCCGAAAAGAGATCCTGGTGAATTACCAGGAAAGTTGTGTTCGAGTGGGCCTGCGCGATTATTCCATTGGGGTATCGTTCCCTCCGTTCTCTAGTAGTCGTCATGGTGGGGAGCATGTGAGGACGACCCACAGCATTGGCTGCTATGCTTGCAATGAATGCAAAGTCGAAGACCATTCTCACGTGAGGAGGATATCGTGGCGTCCACAATCACAGTGCGCAACCTCGATGAGGCCACTCAACTGGTGTTGCGGCATCGGGCAGTCGATAATGGTCGTTCATTCGAAGCAGAGATTCGAGAGATATTGACTGAAGCGGCTCGTACTTCTCATTCTGCGAGTTTGTTTGAAGCAGCAGAGGAATGCCGCGATGCGCTCGCAGGGACTGACACTGACCTCATCCAGACATTCGTCGCTGCCCTGTCCGAGAATCGTGACGAGCAGCAACGTGAGGTGTTGGCATGATTGTCCTCGATACGAACATTGCGTCGGTCGTCCTGTTGCCTGATCATCCCGATTTGCCGATAATCCTCGGGTGGCAGAGAACTATCACAGACCAGGATATTCGTATCACGGCTATCACACGGGCGGAGATTGTATTCGGTGTAGCAAGGTTGCCCGACGGAGCAATGAAACGTCATCTGTCCTGGTCAATCGACACTTTCTTGAAGCGGGCCAGCGATAAGACTCTGCCATTCGGCATCAGGGAAGCTGATGAGTACGGCGCCATAATGGCGATGAGGCGATCACAAGGTCGTCCAATGGGCGTTCTTGATGCCCAAATCGCTGCAATCGCCAAAGTGGCTGGCGCACACGTGGCCACACGAAATGTGCGTGACTTTCAGGGGTTGGATGTGCCGG
>WREX01000203.1 GCA_009779115.1 Propionibacteriaceae bacterium | reverse complement strand
CCGAGGCCCGCGACCTGACCGTGGTGAGAACCCGGCAATTCTCACGCAAACAATTGTCCTGGTGGAGACGCGACCCCCGTATCCGCTGGGTGCCAGCCGGTACTCCCGCAGATCAGGTGCTGCGGATGACCGACTCAAAAGGGGTAGTCTGATCAGCAATAGCAAAATTGTGTGAGGTACGTGTGCGCATCTGGTCATTCGCCAAGGGACATGGCACCATGAATGATTTCGTCCTGGTCAAGGATCGTTCTGGCATGCTCCATCCCAGTTCCGAGGACGTACGGTTCCTCTGCGACCGACGTGCGGGCATCGGCGCTGACGGGATGTTGAGGGCTGTCAAAGCGGACAGCGTGCCCGAATGGAAGGGACCTGGCGACCTGTGGTTCATGGACTACCGCAACGCCGATGGCAGTATCGCCGAGATGTGTGGCAACGGTCTTCGGGTCTTCGTCAAGTGGCTCCTGGAAGAGGATCTGGTCTCCGGCGATGTCGTGGACATCGCAACCCGCGCTGGACTGCGCCGTGCGCTCCCGCACCATGACGGCACGATCACAGTCACGATGGGATCGCCTCAGTGGTCTGCGGACGAGGTGGACCTCCGCCTTGACGGCCGGCAGTGGACCGGTCACCGAGTCGATGTCGGCAATCCGCATTGTGTCGTACGCGAACCCAATCCCTCAGCACTGGATCTAGCCGGACACCTCGAGATTGACCCCGTCGCTTTTCCGTACGGAGCCAATGTCGAATTTGTCGACCAGGTGGGTCCCGATCATCTGCGCCTGCGGGTGGTCGAACGAGGAGTCGGGGAGACCATGTCCTGCGGTACAGGTGTCGTGGCAGCCGCCTGGGACGCCGCCAACACCAGGGCTGAGCCTCACCTGGACGGTTGTGCGTACACTGTCGACGTCCCCGGGGGAGCGCTGACAGTGACCTTCGCCCCCGATGGCCAGGCCCATCTGACCGGACCGGCCGTCATCGTCGCCCGCGGAGAGGTGGCCCTGCCCGATGCGCGCTGAACAGCCCGATTGGGATGAGACCGATTTCGATCCGGGTGCGGCTGACCTGTCGGACCGGATTTCGCTGAAGAGAGTCGAGGGCATCCGCACCGATTTATCCGACATCACCGAGGTCGAATACCGGGCCCTACGCCTGGAGCGAGTCGTCCTGGTGGGAATCGGCAGTTCGCGCCTGAGTGACGACGAGGTCCACCGCTCCTTCGCGGAACTCCAGCTCTTGGCTGAGACCGCCGGCTCCCACGTCCTGGCAGCCGTCAGGCAGTCGCGGGCTGTCCCCGATCCTGCGACCTTTCTCGGGCGCGGCAAGGTGTCCGAGTTGGCTGAGCTGGTCGCCGACGTCAAGGCGGATACGGTCATCTGCGACGGTGAACTGACTCCCGCCCAATTGCGCAATCTCGAAGACAAGGTACGCGTCAAGGTCGTCGACCGTACTGCTCTGATCCTCGACATCTTTGCCCAACATGCCAAGTCAAAAGAGGGCAAGGCCCAAGTCGAGTTGGCCCAGTTGATGTACCTGCGGCAACGACTGCGCGGATGGGGCGCCAGCCTGTCCCGCCAGGTCGGCGGCCGGGCCGCTGGGGGAGCGGGTATCGGCGGGCGTGGCCCCGGTGAGACCAAGATCGAGACCGACCGTCGCCGGATCTCGTCGCGGATATCCCTGCTCAGGGCACAGTTGAAGCGCATGAAGTCCACCCGCGAAGTCAAACGCGCCGAACGAGTCCGCAACCAGGTCCCCTCGGTGGCCATCGTGGGCTACACCAACGCGGGCAAGTCCTCCCTGCTCAACGCGCTGACGAATGCTGGTGTGCTGGTAGACGATTCCCTCTTCGCCACCCTCGACCCCACGACCCGCCGCTGCGAGACCACCGGTGGCCGCGTCTACACCCTGACCGACACGGTCGGCTTCATCCGCCGCCTGCCCACCGACCTGGTGGAAGCGTTTGCATCAACCTTGGAGGAGTCCTTGAACGCCGACCTGTTGTTGCACGTGGTCGACGCGTCCGACCCCGATCCCGAGGGCCAGATCGCAGCAGTCCGTGAGGTCCTCACCGGCATCGAGGCAGACAAGATCCCCGAACTGATCGTCCTGAACAAGATCGACCTCGTCGACGAGATGGCCAGGGTGGGTTTCCGCAACCGCTTCCAGTCCGCCATCCTGGTCTCCACCCGCACAGGGGAGGGAATGGACCTTGTCGCCGAACGCATCGACCAGGGACTGCCCGAGTTGATGGACCAGGTGACCGTCCTCCTCCCGTACGACAGGGGTGACCTGATCGGCCGCATCCACCGCCAGGGACGAGTCGAGTCCGTCGAGCACACCGGAGAAGGAACGGTGGTCGTTGCCCGAGTCGACCCCGCCTTGCACGGGGTTCTGAACCCCTTTGTCGTACCTAAGCAGCAGTCGTCTGCTGAATGATCACCCTGCTCGGGCCAGCTTTCCCCGAAACCGGGAACCACCTGGAAACGAGTACACTGAGGCGGTGCCTGATCGTTGCCTGAGCGCCCGATTGCTGGATCGTGCCGTGGAACGGATTTCGGGAGCACCCAGACCCGGTCAGGAGCAGATGGCCGCCATCATCGACGACGCCATTGCCACCCATCGTCATGCCCTGATCCAGGCAGGGACCGGAACGGGAAAGTCCCTGGGATATCTCGCGGCCCTGGTGGCTCACATCCACGAGCACCCCGAATCCCAGACCGTCGTGGCCACCGCCACTCTCGCTCTGCAAACCCAGCTGGCCCGAAAGGACATCCCCACCATCCAGGGGGCCGCCCAAGACCTGGGTCTGGACGAGATGACCTGGTGTGTCCTCAAAGGCGGGGCCAACTACCCATGCCTGTTGAAGATCCGGGACGCTCCCGTGGACCCGCTGGATGTACAACTGTCCTTCGACGACACCGATGACGACGCGGACTCAGCCATGTCCCTCGGCAAACAGGTGCTG
>WREX01000202.1 GCA_009779115.1 Propionibacteriaceae bacterium | reverse complement strand
TGTGGGGTGCATTCCGACCAAGTCCTTGCTCAAGAACGCTGAAGTGGCGCACACCGTGACCCATGAGAAGGAATTGTTCGGCCTGTCGGGGGAGATGACCTGCGATTACGGTTCCGCCGTCGCCCGCTCGCGCGCCGTGTCCGACCGGATGGTCAAGGGTGTTCATTTCCTGATGAAGAAGAACAAGGTCACTGAGTACAACGGTTGGGCGACCTTCAAGAACTCCAAGACCGTCAACGTGGGATTCGAGACCGGCGTGGTGGAATCCCTGACCTTCGACAACTGCATCATCGCCACCGGGGCCACACCCAAGATGCTTCCCGGGGTCGCCAAGGGGCCTCGCGTGGTGACCTTCGAAGAGCAGATCGTCGCGACGGACCTGCCGCGATCCATCGTCATCTGCGGTGCGGGTCCGATCGGCACAGAATTCGCATACGTGCTTGCCAGCTACGGGGTCAGCGTCACCATGGTCGAGTTCCTCGATCGCATTCTGCCACTGGAGGACCCCGAGGTGTCAGCTGAGGTGGCCAAGGCCTACAAGGCTCTCGGCATCACCTTGCTGACCGCACACGCTGTTAAGGGGATCACCCAGGACGCCAATTCCGCCAAGGTCTACATCGAACCCGTGGGCGGGGGAGCGGAGTTTATTCTCGAAGCTGACAGAGTGTTAATGTCTGTTGGGTTTGCGCCCCGTACTGAAGGATTCGGATTGTCGGAGACTGGTGTGTTGCTGACCGAAAAGGGCACGATTGCCATCGATGACCACATGCGGACGACAGTGCCCGGGCTGTACGCGATCGGCGACGTCACCGGCAAGCTGATGTTGGCCCACACCGCCGAAGCGCAAGGGGTTGTCGCGGCTGAGACCATCGCCGGTGTGGACACCTTCCCGATCAACTACGACATGATCCCGCGGGCCACTTACAGCCAGCCGCAGGTGGCATCCTTCGGATACACCGAGGCCCAGGCCAAGGCCAAGGGCTACAAGGTCAAGGTCTCCAAGTTCCCGTTCGCCGCCAACGGCAAGGCCTGGGGTCTGGGACAGGGGAGTGGCTTCGTGAAAATCGTCGCCGACACCACCCACAACGAGATTCTCGGAGCGCACATGGTCGGTGCTGATGTCACCGAACTGTTGCCCGTACTGACCCTGGCCCAGATGTGGGACCTGACTGCTGAAGAAGTTGCGCGCAATATTCACGCACACCCGACCCTGTCAGAATCGATCAAAGAAGCGGCCGAAGGCGTCGCCGGACATATGATCAATTTCTGATCAGGTCAGGTCAATGATCTAGTCGCCCAGACCGGTGCCGACCTTGCGCGCAGTTTTGATCCAGTCGTGATCGGTTGGTACGAGTTTCACCTTGCCAGCGACCTGTTGGAGCGGGACGGCCTCGGTGCCTTGACCGCGGGCAGCTACCAGGATGCCGAACTCACCGGCTTTCACCAGGTCTGCTGCGGCTGTGCCCAGTCGGGTGGCCAGAATTCGGTCCTCGGCACAGGGGATTCCGCCCCGTTGGACGTACCCCAAGATGGTGACACGGCTCTCCAGGCCGGTTGCCGCTTCCAATTCACGGGCAAGTTTGAAGGTGTGCTCACGTTGGGCGTCGGCCACGTTCGCCAGATGAGTCTTGGCAGCCCGGTGAGCCTCGGGCGTCTTGGCGGCATCCACCAGCAGCCGAGCGGCCTGGTAGTCGGCCGCGTCCTTGGAGTCGCGGGCACCTTCGGCGACAGCCACGACGGAGAAGGTGCTCCCACGGGCGATCCGCGCTTTGATGGTGTCGGTGATCGAGTCGACGCTGTACGGAATCTCTGGGATCAGTACGATGTCGGCGCCGCCAGCAATGCCAGAGCCGAGGCTCAGCCAGCCGGCCCGGTGTCCCATGATCTCGGCCAAGATGATCCGGTGGTGGCTGTGTGCCGTACTGTGCAACCGGTCGATCGCGTCGGTGGCGATCTCCAACGCCGTGGCGAACCCGAACGAGGTGTCTGTGTAAGCGATGTCATTGTCAATCGTTTTTGGAAGGGAGACGACATTGACACCGGCGTCCATCAACTGTTTGGCGTTCTTGGCCGTACCACCGCCGCCCAGCATTACCAAGGCGTCGATCTTCAGCTTTTCCAGGTTCTCCTGCACCGTCGGAACCATATTCTGCGGTTCGCCGTTGACAATATATTTATGGACCTTGTCCCGGCTCGTGCCCAGAATCGTTCCACCAGTGGTCAAGATGCCCGACAGCGCAGCCCCATCGAGGTCGACGTAATGATTCTCCACCAACCCCTTGATACCGTCACGGAACCCAATCAATTCCATGCCGTAATGGTTGATGGCAGTCTTGCCGAAACCCCGAATGACAGCGTTCAATCCCGGTGCGTCGCCGCCCGCGGTAAGAATTCCAACCCGTTTGACAGCTGTCGTCATAAATCCAGCCCTTTCCTGCGTGTAGCCGTGACCATTCTTGCACTGCCATCACTTTCGGCCAAGACACGATGAGGTGTACTATCAAATTCTTGCACTAGCCCGATAAGGTACATTATGACATTTCCCTTTAGGGAAACGTCATAATGTACGGAAAGTTGGAATGTTCACTTTCAACACGGAAAGACGGAAAGTTGGAATGTTCACTTTCAACACGGGAAGTTGGAATGCTCACTTTCAACGATGATGCAATCATGGTCGGTCAGTGCGGGGTCAATATTCGTCAGTGCGCACCGGTTTGTCGGTTGGCACTGGACAGTTGTGACGACACGAGATACCACTCGGTTGGCGGATTGACGGTAGATTATTGGGTGTGGACGTTATGCGGGACGTCTTTTCAACGATGGAGTGAGGTTTCCATGGGACATCGGGTTGCGATTCTGACGGCGGGAGGGTTTGCTCCTTGTTTGTCTTCGGCTGTTGGTGGGTTGATCGAGAAGTACACGGCGGTGTCACCGGACACTGAGATCATCGCGTACCGGCATGGGTATCAGGGGTTG
>WREX01000201.1 GCA_009779115.1 Propionibacteriaceae bacterium | reverse complement strand
CAGCATCGGGGCTGCCATGTTGCCGCCCGGGTCCTTGGCCAAGATCGCGTCCTTGCCCACGAAGGCAGCCGCGCCGAAGCCGAGGAACATGGTCATGACATAGAAGATGCCGATGATCCACGTCGCCTTGACGACTGACTTCCTGGCCTCGACACCGTTCTTGACGGTGAAGAAACGGATCAGGATGTGGGGCAACCCCGCCGTCCCCAAGACCAGGCCCAGGGTCAGCGACAAGGTGTCCCACTTGTTGGTATATTTCAGGCCCGGATTGAGGAAGGCTTCTCCCTTGTCGGTGGCAGTCGCCATCTGGTCGAACATGTGGCCCACGCTCCAGCCGAACTTGGAGAACACCATGATGGTGATCAGCAAGGTTCCGGCGATGAGCAGGACCGCCTTGACGATCTGTACCCAACTGGTGGCGGTCATACCGCCGAAAATCACGTAGACCGTCATCAGCAGGCCCACGATCAGCACCGCCCACTTGAAATCAAGCCCCAGCAGGAGCTTGATCAACGAACCGGCGCCGACCAGTTGTGCCAACATGTAGAAAATCGAGATGGCGATGGTGTTGAGTGCGGCAAAACCACGGACCTTGGGGTCAGCGAAACGGGCCGTGATCATGTCGGCTACGGTGAACTTGCCCAGGTTTCGCATCGGTTCTGCGACCAGGAACAACACCACGATGTAGCCCACGAGGAAGCCGACGGAATAGAAGAATCCGTCGAATCCGCTGACGGCGATCATTCCGGCGATCCCCAGGAATGACGCGGCTGACATGTAGTCGCCCGAGATGGCCAGGGCGTTTTGCGTACTGCTCAAACCGCCCCCGGCGGTGTAGAACTGTTGCGTATTTTTCGTCCTGCGTGAGGACCAATAGGTGATGCCCAGAGTGACTGCGACGATCACCAAGAACAGTAAAAATGCTGTCCAATTCATGCTTGTGTCCTTCTTTCAAAGCTCGAAGAGGGAACGTGCTCGTCGCAGAGCTAGTTCGCCAAGTCCATTTTGTCGATATCAGCCAGTACGTCGTCATTCATCTTGTCAAACCGCTTGGCCTTATACAGATAGAACATACATAGTCCCCATGTCATGATGAATTGCGCGAACGCATAGACCCAGGCCCATGTGATTTCTCCGGCAACCTTGTGTGTTAATACCTTGGTGAAACCGGCCAGTATGGGCAATCCCAGATAGAAGATAAAAAACGCGATCGTGATCGGTATGGTGAACTTCTTTCGAGCGGTCTGGAATTTCTTGAACGATGGCAGTTGAGCTACTGCCAGATAGTCGACTTTCCTACTCACACCTTCCCCTCCATTCTGCTTCGAGTGTTGGCATTTGTGCCGTGACAATCCATCTGTGTGATGATAGCTTTTTTGCCTGTCGTGCAGGCTCGCCACTACTCCGTCGGACTCGAAGGGAGATCTACCAAGTCGTTAAAAAGGAGTACTGACGCTTCGCCGATTGGGGTAAGAGGGAAACACAGGTGAGGATGGTGCCCGTGTCTCCTGCTCCGAAGCCTCTTGTGGAGTCGGTCCGCAGCAAGCCAATGTTAGTGTCATTTGTCGGTGCAACAGGTCGTGTTTCAAGAGTCACCCTACAACCGCTATGAGGATATCTCCTGATTGACCGCTTCTTCGTTATTTAGCCGCAATCCATGTCGGATCATCACTGTTGGATCTATTGCCCGACTTTAGCATGTGACCTGGTGAGGCGCAAGGATATCGGTTGGATCAACGTTTCTGAGGTGTTGGCGTACCTGAGAAGAGTCGAAAATATCAGGGTATCGATATCCAGTCAACCCCTGGCCTTGGTATCTTTGAGACGGATGCGCGAGAGCGTATCCGGTTGAAGGCACAGAAATCTTCGAAGGAACCCCCCCGGTGCGGCTATGACAGCCGCCAAGCTGAAAGGAACATGCCATGCCTACGCAAACCCGAGTCGAAGAAGACCTGCTCGGAGCGCGGGAAGTACCCGCTGATGCATATTACGGTATCCACACGCTTCGAGCTATCGAGAATTATCGCTTTTCCTCGACAACGATCGGTGACAATCCCGATCTCGTCAGGGCCATCGTGCAGGTGAAGAAAGCCACCGCACTGGCCAATAACGATCTCGGCAAATTGCCGACGGCAAAAATGGAGGCCATCGTCTGGGCCTGCGACGCGATCCTCAACGAGGGGCGCTGCATGGATCAGTTCCCGGTCGACGTCTATCAGGGCGGGGCCGGCACGTCGGTGAACATGAACGCCAATGAGGTGATCGCCAATCTGGCTCTCGAACATCTCTCCCGTCCCAAGGGGGACTACGCGACCATCCATCCCAATGATGATGTCAATATGTCGCAGTCGACGAACGATGCTTATCCGACATCATTCCGCATTGCTACCTACGTGGCCTGTGAGCGGATGGCCAGCAATCAGGTGGCCGCACTCCAGGAGTCTTTCGAGGCCAAAGCCAAGGAATTTAGCTCGATCATCAAGATGGGCCGCACCCAGTTGCAGGACGCCGTACCCATGACCGTAGGCCAAGAGTTCCAGGCTTTCTCTGTCCTGATCGCCGAGGAGCGCAGGCATCTAGAGATGTTGTGCGCCCTGCTCATGGAGGTCAACCTCGGCGCCACCGCCATCGGCACGGGGATCAACACCCCGCCAGGCTTCGCCGACCGCGTCATCGCCCGCTTGGCCGAGGTGACAGGACTGCCCGTAGTCAAGGCCTTCAACCTCATCGAGGCCACCAGTGACTGTGGGGCGTACGTCTCCGTGAGCGCGGCGCTGAAGCGCTTGGGAGTCAAACTGTCCAAGATTTCCAATGACTTGCGGCTGCTGTCGTCGGGCCCGAGGGCGGGCTTGCATGAGATCAATCTGCCCGAACGGGCGGCAGGTTCCTCGATCATGCCGGCCAAGGTCAACCCCGTCATCCCCGAGGTGGTCAGCCAGGTGGCCTACAAGGTCATCGGCAATGACACCTGCATCACCTT
>WREX01000200.1 GCA_009779115.1 Propionibacteriaceae bacterium | reverse complement strand
CTGTCGACCCACTAGCCTTGTGCCATGGCTGACTCCTTCATCGACGATCTGAGGCTTGCGCACATGCTGGCCGACGCGTCAGACTCCATCACCTTGGACCGCTTCCGTTCCCTGGATCTGGACATTTCCGAGAAATCCGACCACACTGTGGTGTCGGACGCCGACACGGCGGTTGAGGAAGCAGTACGGCGGATCCTCGCGACAGCCCGGCCCCGCGACGCTATTCGCGGCGAGGAACTCGGCGATTCGGGCTGGGGTCCGCGCCGCTGGGTGATCGACCCGATCGACGGCACAGCCAACTATGTACGCGGAGTCCCCGTGTGGGCGACCCTGATCGCGCTGATGGTGGAGAACTCCCCCGTCGTCTCGGTGGTAAGCGCTCCCGGACTGTCGCGCCGATGGTGGGCCCACAAGGGCGGACAGGCCTTCACCGGCAAGAGCCTGCTCAACGGTAAGCCCATCCACGTGTCGACAACCAAAACTATTTCGGAATGTTTCTTGTCCTACTCCTCGCTCAACGGCTGGGTGCAGTCGGGCCGTGGCCGCCAGTTCGGCGATTTGTTGCGCACGGCCAAACGTACGCGCGCATTCGGGGATTTCTGGTCCTACATGTTGGTCGCCGAAGGGGCCGTGGACGTGGCCTGCGAGCCGGAGTTGGCCGAGCACGACATGGCGGCGCTGGTCCCCATCGTTCTGGAGGCCGGCGGACGGTTCACGTCGATCAACGGGGATCCCGGCCCGGTGGGACCGGGCGCTCTCGCCACCAACACCGTGCTGCACGACGAGGTGCTCGCCATGCTGAGCGAGGACGACGACATCGAAGATTCGCTCGTCATCCCGCGGCGGGCTATCTGAAATAGGGGTTTATCAGCAGGTCTCTCACGTGTGGTCGACGATCGACACACGGATGGTTTCCGGCAGAGCTTGGAGTTGTTCCAACAACCCGTCAGTGGCCGGAGAGCCCAGGTCGGTCACCGCGTACCCGAGGCCGCCACGAGTTAAGAGTTGTTGCGACTCTACGTTCATGTGATGGTTGCCCAAGATGGTATTAATTTGGGCCAGGACTCCAGGGACGTTCTCATGCAGGTGCAAGATGCGGCTGACTCCCGTCGACTGCATCTGAATCTCAGGCAGGTTCACGGACATCGTCGTCGTACCGTTGAAGACATAGTCTGCCAACTTGGAGGCGACAAAATGCCCGATGTCCTTCTGGGCCTCCAGGGTCGAACCGCCGACGTGCGGGGTCAAGATGACGTTGTCGATCCCCTGCAAGACTGAGGTGAACGGTTCGGAGGAGTTCTTGGGCTCCGAGGGATAAACATCGATGGCCGCGCCAGCGATGTGTCCGGACTCCAAGGCCTTGGCCAGGGCGTCCACGTCCACGACGAATCCCCGGCACAGGTTGAGCAGGAATGCCCGCGGTTTCATGGCGGCGATGTGCTCGGCCCCGAAGTAACCTTTGTTCTGGGAGCGCCCGTCGACATGCAGGGTGACAACATCGGAGATGGCCAGCAGTTCCTCCAGGGTCTCGCAACGACGAGCGTTGCCGAGGGCGAGTTTGTCGGCGATGTCATAGAACACGACCCGCATGCCGAAGGATTCCGCCACGACAGACAGTTGTGAACCAATGTTGCCGTACCCGACGATCCCGATGGTACGGCCACGGACCTCGTGAGAGCCTTTGGCCGTCTTCGACCACACGCCGCGCTGCATCCTCTGGGTTTGGTCGGTCAAGTGCCGGGCCAGGGCAATGATCTCGCAGATGACCAGTTCGACCACGGACCGGGTGTTGGAGTACGGGGCGTTAAAAACTGCCAAGCCATGTTCTGCTGCTGACGTCAGGTTGATCTGGTTGGTCCCGATACAGAACGCTCCGAGTGCCTGCAGCCACGGACACGCCTCAATCACTTCGGCTGTGACATGTGTTCCGGAGCGGATTCCGAGCAGGTCGAATCCCTCCAAAGCGGGGATCAAATCGTCGGGTGTCAGGGCGGTGGGGAGGGTGGATACTTCGATACCACGATCATGGAGAACTTGAACGGCAGATTCATCGATATTTTCGAGCAGGAGCGCTTTCATATCGGCTTATTGTGCCAGTCGGGTTTGCCGAGCCTGGAGCGGTCCATCATCCGGTCTGGGGACCGCACTGACCAGTTCTTGGGTGTACGCCTGTTGCGGATGGTTCATGATGTCGGCAGTCTTGCCCGACTCGACCAGACGTCCGCCCGCGAGGACACAAACGTGATCGCAGGTATGGCGGACCACCGACAGATCATGGGTCACCATGACAAGCGTCAATTCCATGGAGTCGACCAGCGAATTGAGCAGGTTCAGGACATGGGCACGGACGTTCACGTCCAAGGCAGACACGGGTTCGTCGGCCAGCAAGATGCGGGGGTTGGGGGCCAGGGCCCGGGCCAGGGCAATCCGCTGGCGTTGACCGCCGGAGAACTCATGGGGGTAGCCGGTGGCTGCACTGTGAGGCAAGCCCACGGCGTTCAAGACCTCGGCAACGCGAGCCTTGTGATCGCGCGGAACTCCGGGACGGTGCGCGAGCAGGGGCGATCGCAGGGGCTCCGAGACGATGTCGCCGACCTTCATCCGGGGGTTGAGAGAGGAACGCGGATCCTGGAAGACCATCTGGACCGACATCCTGAGCTGGGCCATGACCTCTTTGTTGCTACGATCCAGAGGCTGGGAGAAGAAACTGACCTTGCCTGATGTCGGGGTGACCAACCCGGCGAGGATCTTCAGCAAGGTTGTCTTGCCAGAGCCCGACTCGCCGACGATCCCCCACTTCTGGTGCTCGGAGATCGTCGCGGTGATGTCGTCGAGGGCCGTGACCTGCCGACGCCGCCCGCCGTACGACATGGACAGATGGGAGATTTCGAAGGCTGTCATGAGTCCTGCCTGGTCGATTCGGCGAAGGTGGGCCCGAGGAAGTCCTCGATCACGGGCAGCCTCTCCCCCGGCGCAATGGCCGCGATCGTGGCTGTCGCGAGCAGCCCTTGGGTGTACGGATGAACAGGCTGGCT
>WREX01000199.1 GCA_009779115.1 Propionibacteriaceae bacterium | reverse complement strand
GTCCTGGAGGTGGCGATGGGCTTCGTGGCTAAGGTGGCTGTGTTCGGTATGGTCCTCTTGGTCGTTTTCTGTGTGTTCTTTGGCGGCTTCGTCTTCTCCATTCAGGAGAGGAACCATGCAGACAAGTTGTACGGCATCTTGCCCTTGAAGAAGTCGGAGATGATCGTCGGCCGGTATCTTTATGCGACGATCATCGGTGTGGGCGCCACGATCTTGTCCGCCATCGTCGGGGCAGTGGTCGGGAAGCTGTCGGGAACGGAAATGACCTCCGTGGAGTACTGGGGGGTTCTCGCCGTGGCCTTCCTCTACTTCTGCTTCGCGATCGGGGTGGCCTTTCCGATTTATCTGAAGTTCACGTTCTCCAGGTCTTATATCTTCACGATGGTCCCGCTCTATCTCATTATTCTGCTTGTCGGTTTCATCGTGCGCAGACAGAGCAGAAACGGAGCCAACGCCTTCACCATGTTGAACGACATCGAAAATTTCTTCACCGATCATTTCTACTTGATTTTCGTCATCGGAATCGGTGGTGGATTGGTCTTGTTGATCGTGTCCGGGGTGATCGCCAATCTGATCTACACCAGTCAGGAGATCACCGATCCGAGTGGCCTGCGCCAGCCTCGCTACCTTGGGATTCGCTGATTTTCACCGAACCCGTACTGGTGGGAACGTGTGGATAGATTCCTAAATCTTGTGACCATCGCACTACAGTAGGGGCTGTGAACCGTTCGCGCCGCATCGCCGTGTGGATCCATGCCTCACGGCTGCCAGCGCTGGAGGCTGCTTGTCAGTTCATCGACGAGTTGCCGACCGACATGGAGTGTCTCGTCGTCCCCGCGGCCCGTCAGCAAATCCACGCCCGCGTGCCCGACGCACGGCTGGCCGACATCACCTCCTCGTCCTTGCCCAGTGCCGAGGTCGTGGTGGTTTTCGGAGGAGACGGTACGATCCTGAGGGCGGCTGTCAGGGCGTTGGAGTGTGACATCCCGGTGCTCGGGGTCAACCTGGGGCACGTGGGCTTCCTGGCCGAACTGGAAATGTCCCAGATGCCCGAATTGGTCCACCACGTCGTGACCGGCGATTTCGTACTCGAGCGCCGCATGACGATCGAGATGGAGTTGTTCACCGACGATCCCGAGACGCCGGCCTGGAAGTCGGTGGCCATCAACGAGGTGTCGCTGGAGAAGGCGGCCCGTACGAAGATGATCGACTGCTTCGTCTCCATCGACGGGTTGCCCGTGTCACGCTGGGCCTGTGACGGGATCCTGGTCTCCACGCCGACTGGTTCGTCGGCCTATGCTTTTTCGGCTGGGGGACCTGTGATGTGGCCCCAATTGGAGGCCTATCAGGTGGTTCCACTGGCCGCCCACGCCCTGTTCGCCCGGGCCATGGTGCTGGCCCCGGATTCGTACGTACAACTGGATCTGTTGCCCCCCGTCGACGGAGTGGTCTGCTGCGACGGGCTGCGCAACAAGAGTGTCCCCGGTGGATCGCGGCTGATGATCCGCCGCCATCCGCACGACATGGTCGTCGCCCGGCTGTATGAGCAGCCCTTCACGTCGCGGCTGGTGAAGAAGTTCGCCCTGCCGATCGAGGGCTGGCGAAATCAGGGATAGCTGATGTTGACCGAACTGACGATCAGGCATGTGGGGGTCATCGAGGAGGCCACACTCACGCCTGGACCTGGGCTGACCGTCGTGACGGGGGAGACCGGCGCAGGTAAGACGATGGTCGTTGTCGGGCTGGGGCTGATGGCCGGTGCTCGGACCGACTCGTCGGTGGTCAGGAACCAGCAGGGACAAGCGCGTGTCGAAGCCCGGTTCACCGATGTGCCCGCCAGTACGACCGCAGACGTGGTGGCGGCGGGTGGCGTGATCGAAGATGGGGAATTGTTGATTGCCCGACAGGTGTCGGCCACAGGCCGCAGCCGATCCTGGATCGGGGGAGCCGGAGTCACCCAATCTGTGGCCGCTGGGATCGGGGCGGACCTGGTCACGATCCATGGCCAATCCGAGCAAGTGCATTTGTCCACTCCGGACCGCCAGCGTCAGGTGCTCGACCGGGCGGGGGGACCAGACCTGGAGTCGGTCCTGGGGGAGTACCACGCACTGTTCGAGCAACGCAAAGCGCTGGCCTCGCAGTTGGCGGCTCTGACCGAATCGGCGCGTGAGAGGGCGCGAGAAGCGGACATGTTGGCCTATGGGCTCGACGAGATCGCCCGTGTGGGGCCCTCACCGGGTGAGGACGAGGCTTTGGTCCGGGAGGCCAAGCGCCTTCAGGACGCCGATGACTTGCGGGTGGAGGCCCATCGGGCCATCGCCGCCCTGGCAGGCGACGACGAGGATCTGGAGGCGGTGCCGGTCCTGACACTGATGGCCATGGCGCGCAAGGCTCTGGGCAAGGTGGCCCGTACCGATGCCGATGCCGAGGCGATGGCCGCTCAAGCCGATGAGGTCTCGGCCCTGGCCACCGACCTGGCTGGGCAGGTGTCGAGCTATCTGGCCAATCTGGCCGCTGACCCGGTGCGCCTGGAATGGATCGAGTCCCGACTGGCTGAATTGAAGAGCCTGACAAGGAAGTACGGCCCGGACGCCACGGCTGTCCTGGCGTGGGCTGCTGACAGTCAGACGCGACTGGCTGAACTCCAACAGGCAGACGAGAGGATCGCCGAATGGGGCCACGAGGTGGAGGAGATGGACGCCAGGCTGTCCCACCTGGCCCAGCAGATCACAGCACTGCGGACTGGGGCCGCTGACGAGTTCGCCAAACGGGTGGCCGGTGAGTTGGCCGCCCTGGCCATGCCCCACGCCACAGTGGAGTTCATGATCTCCCCCTCGCCCGACCTGGGGCCCTGGGGAGAGGACGTAGTTACGTTGTTGTTCACCGCCAATCCGGGTTCCAGTCCGGCACCCTTGGGGAAGGTCGCTTCCGGCGGAGAACTGTCCCGCGTACGCCTGGCTATCGAGGCGGTGCTGGCCGACTCCAGGCTCAAACAGGTCTTTGTCTTCGACGAGGTGGACGCCGGTGTCGGAGGGGCCGTCGG
>WREX01000198.1 GCA_009779115.1 Propionibacteriaceae bacterium | reverse complement strand
GTCTTCCACCGCTATGACGGCGCCGGACACGCCATGTGGAACTATGCCGCCGAGTCCTACCGCCCGGTCCAGGCCATGGATTCGTGGAACAAGGTCCTGGCCTTCTTCGACGCGCATTTGCGCAGCCAGCCCTGATGGTTGCGCAGGCTCAGCACGCCAAACGGCCATTCTCCGTGATGGCCAAGCCTGTCGGGTCGCACTGCAATCTCCGCTGTGACTACTGCTATTACGTCCAGGTCCCCACGTCGGGCCTGCCCCGGATGAGCCCCGCCCTGCTGGAAAAATTCATCCGCCAGTACATCCGGGCCAGTCCCGGACCCGTGGTGAGTTTCGTCTGGCACGGCGGTGAGCCGACACTGGCGGGTATGGATTTCTTCCGACAGGCTCTGGCCATCCAGAAGCGCTTCCTGCCTGACGGGTGGCAGTGCTGGAACAACCTGCAAACCAATGGGGTCTTGTTGGACGAAGACTGGTGCGCGTTCCTCGCCGAGAACCACTTCGACGTCGGCCTGAGCATCGACGGCACAGCAGCGATCCACGACCAGCACCGCTCAGACGGCCACAGCCATGGGTCCTATGAGTCAGCCGCCAGTACGATCCGCCGCCTGCAGGCTCATGGCGTCCAACCAGACCTGCTGTGCACGGTCAACTCAGACACCGCCCGCGAGCCCCTGGCCGTCTACCAAGCCCTGCGCGAATTCGGCACCGGCTGGATTCAGTTCATCCCCATCGTCCACCAAGACCAGTGGGTGGACTCCATCGCCCATCTCCCGGGCGGCATCACCGGCAACGAGTACGGCCAGTTCCTCTGTGCAGTCTTCGACGAATGGTCACACCACGACCTGGGAAGCTGCGATGTCCAGTTGTTCGCAGAAACCACGCGAATTCTGACCGGTGGACAAGCGGGACTGTGCTGGATGGCGCCGACCTGCGGGCAGGTGCTGGTCGTCGAAGCCGACGGCGGGGTCTACTCCTGCGATCACTATGTCAGGGGGTCGCACCGCTTGGGCGACATCACCACCAGCACTCTGGGTGAAATGGCCTCGTCACCGTTCCAGATCCAGTTCGGCGAGGACAAACGTACCCTTCTTCCGCAACGCTGCCTGGCCTGCCCCTGGCTCAAGGTGTGCAACGGCGGCTGCCCCAAGGACCGCAGGCCGGATGGGATCAATCACCTGTGCGACGGGTTGGAACAGTTCTTCAGCCACGCCGTGCCTGTTCTGACCCAGATGATCGCCCTCACCCGCAAAGGATTGGCCCCGGCGGCCATCATGGATCAGATAGCGTAAGACCTAGTCAACTGGTACGTAGATGGACACAACTCCGGGCTTGGCCGGATCGGCTGCGGCTGCGAACGCCGGGAACAGCCGCTGGAAATGCGCGGAAGCGCTGTGGGCATCCAGGGCCTCCTGGCTCTCCCACTCTTCCAGAACGGTCAGGTGCTGGGGATCGGCCAGGTCGCGATACAGGCCATAGGAGATGCACCCCTTGTCATTGGCGTGTGTTTCGACGATCAGCTCCTTGGCGGCAGCGATGAAAGCGCTGACAGCGTCTGGGCGGATGTAATTGTCGGCTACGACTCGAACACTCATGATGGGCCCCCTTCGGGTAACGGTTCAGTGCCCCGGGCAGAGGCACCCTCACAAACGTGAATCATGCTAACACCGCAAACCGACTCTGAGGAGGTGTCCAGGAAGTACGCGATATGAAAAAAGCAAGATCCTCGCCGGAGGGTCAGAGAACTACTAGGCTGGCCACTTGACTACGAGGACGCCGTCATTGACCGCCGTTCTCACCATCGAATTACAACACACAGACCAACACAAAGGAGTCATTATGAAAGCTTGGCGTTTTTACGGTACGGGACAACCCATGAAACTGGAAGAGGTGGAAGAGCCGCATGCCGGCCCAGACGAAGTGGTTGTCGACGTGAAAGCAGCAGGGCTGTGCCATTCGGACGTGTCTGCGCTCGACGATCCCGGCTGGATGAACTTGTTCCCCCGTATCCCCATGACCATGGGTCATGAAAACGCAGGCGTCATCATCGAGGTAGGCGCGAACATGGGCGGTCGCTGGAAGGTGGGCGACAGGGTTGGCCTGTCACCGATGATGCCCGACAACGATGCCATCGGCTATGGCAAATGGGACGGCGGTTTCGGACCGCAGATTCGCGCCACGGATGCCAATCTCGTCAAGCTGCCCGATGAGGTCGCCTTCGACCTCGGGGCCATGGCCACCGACGCCGGGCTGACCTCGTACCATGCCATGGTGGCTGTGGGAGGCGCGAAAGCAGGAATGCGCATTGGTGTCATCGGTCTCGGCGGACTGGGCTACATCGGCGCCCGTGTCGCCTCTCTGCTAGGTGCGGAAGTGTACGGCGCAGAGGTCAACCCCTCCACCCGTGATCTGGCCGACGAGATCGGGCTGACCGGTGTGGCCGAGTCGATCACGACGTTCGCCGACAAGAAGCTGGAACTGATCGTGGACTATGCCGGTTTCGGCACCACCACGGCAGCGGCCATCGAGACCCTGGGCGAATTCGGCACCCTGGTCCAGGTCGGCATGGGCAAGCTGGAATCCCACATCAACACCTATCCGATCATCATCAACCAGTTGACCATCCGTGGTTCACGCTCGGGTACGCTGGAGGATATGGCCGCCTTGTACGAACTCATGCGCAGCGGGAAACTGAATCCCCCGATGAACAAGATCACACAGGCTGAAATCCCCGAAAGCCTCGACAAGCTGCGCGCCGGCGGAGTCATCGGCCGGCTGATCGCGATGTATAACTAATCAGCATCATTTTTCGGCATGAGTACAATGTCCGCAGGGATCCGCCGATCTATGACATACGATGAGGCCATGATCGGTGGATTCATGCGGACATTGCGCATCACTACTGAACCTCGTACCGCCGTAGGTCGCAGATCGCCCGATCCGGGGTTCGGAGGATGGTGGGCAAAACGCCACCATCCTCCTAGAATCACAGAAGAGAAACCCATCCTTTGAGGAGCACAAATAATGAGTAATAAGAGGGCAATCCTGTTTCGGCGCGTCGGCGTCGGTGCCGTGATCGTCGCACTGGG
>WREX01000197.1 GCA_009779115.1 Propionibacteriaceae bacterium | reverse complement strand
GCGGGCCGGGCGTACTACGTCACGGGGGTGAGCCGGGGGATCGGCCAGGCGATCGCACTGGCACTGCTGGATGAGGGCGCGCTGGTGGCAGGCTGTGCCCGCGACGCCCGCGCGTTGGAGGTTCTGCGCGACGGCCTGCCGGAGAATTGGAAGGACAGGCTGATCACGACCGTCGCCGATGTGGGGGATGCGCCGGGCCTGACCCAGGCGGTGGTGGCGGCGGCCTCAGAGTTTTCCAGGCTGGATGGCGTGGTTGCCAATGCCGGGATCGGAGTGACGGGAGGGGTGCTGAGCACCTCAGCGGCGGACTGGGATGAACAACTCCACACCAAAGTTCATTCGGTGCTGAACCTGGTGACCGCGGCCCTGCCGATGTTGCGGTCCTCGGATGCCGCCCGGATCGTGGTCATCAACGGTGTCATCGCCCACTATCCCGAACCACCGATGGCGGCGTCCAGTGCCGGGCGGGCGGCCGTCGCCAGTCTGACGCGGCTGCTGGCAGTCGAACTGGCCCCGGACATCTTGGTCAACTCCGTGAATCTGGGTGCCATCGCCACAGACCGGCAACGCGACATGTTCCGGGACTCCGGCTCATCGGGCACATTCGACCAGTGGGCGCAATCGGAGGCGATCCGGCGGGGGATCCTGCTCGGCCGGTTGGGCGATGCGGATGAAGTGGCGCCCATGATCGCGATGATGCTCTCCCCGCTGTCCTCGTACCTGACAGGGACGTCGATCGACATTTCCGGCGGCAGCGCCACGAACACATAAGAGCACACCATCACGCGGCAGTACGTCGTCGAGGCTACGTCGTACTATTTCTTACCCGCCCAGGTAGACCCGTTTGATGTCGTCGGTTGCCGACAGTTCGGCAGCGGAGCCGCTGAGGACGATCCGGCCGGTTTCCATGACATAGGCCCGGTCGGCTATCTGTAAGGCCTTGTGGGCGTTTTGTTCGACGAGCAGGATGGTGGTGCCTGAGTCGTTGATGGTACGGATGATGTCGAAGATTTCCTGGACCAACAAGGGGGCCAGTCCCATGGAGGGTTCGTCGAGCAGGAGGATGCGTGGCTGGGCCATCATGGCTCGTCCGATCGCCAACATTTGTTGTTCACCGCCGGACAGGGTTCCGGCGAGTTGTTTACGCCGGTTGGCCAGGACGGGGAAATGTTCATAGACAGTGGTGAGCCCGGTGGAGATCGTGGAGCCAGGGCGTCGGTAGGCTCCCAGCTCCAGGTTTTCCAGGACGGTCATCTGGGCGAAGACCCGCCGTCCTTCGGGAACCAGGCTCAGCCGCATCTTGACTCGTGCTTGCGCGGTGGCGTGGGTGATGTCCTTGCCGTCGACGAAGACTTGGCCGGACGTGGCTTTCTTCAGGCCTGACGTGGTGCGCAGCGTCGTGGACTTGCCTGCCCCGTTGGCCCCGATCAGGGTCACGATCTCGCCGTCCTCCACGGTGAGCGAGACTCCTTTGAGGGCGTGGATTCCGCCGTAATGGACGTTCAAGTCTTTGATCTCAAGCATCGAGTGTCTCCTGGCCGAGGTAGGCGGTGATGACACGGGGATCTTGCTGGACCTCGCTTGGTGTCCCAGAGGCGATGACCAGACCGTGGTCGAGGACGTAGATCCGCTCGCAGATATTCATGACCAGGGACATGTCGTGCTCGATGAGCAGGATGGTCAGTGAGAACTGTTGGCACATCCATCGGATCAATTCGGTCAGAGCGGCGGTCTCCGCGGGGTTCATGCCGGCCGCCGGCTCGTCGAGCAGGAGGAGGGTGGGCTTGGTCGCGAGGGCCCGGGCGATCTCCAGTCGCCGCTGCTCACCATAGGACATGTTCTGGGCCAGTTCGTCAGCCTTGCCATCTAGCTGCATGATACGCAGCAGTTCCATGCTCTGCTCACGGATCGCCCTTTCGGCGCGCCACTGGCCCGGGGTGTGCAAGAACGACGCGTACAACCCGTACCGCGAGGATTGCGAGTGCGCGATGATGACGTTGTCCAAGACCGTCAGGGCCCGGAAGAGGCGGATGTTCTGGAAGGTCCGCCCGATCCCAGCCCGGCAGATGGCGTGTGATTTCATGGTGCCGAGTTTGTAGGTCGACTGGCCGCGCCGGAACTCAAGGGTACCTGCCGATGGCGGGTACACCCCGGTGATGAGGTTGAAGACGGTGGTTTTCCCAGCTCCGTTCGGGCCGATCAGACCGACCAATTCGCCCTGTGTCAGGGTCAGGTCGAGGTCGGACACCGCAGCCAGCCCGCCGAAGTTCAAGGACACGTGGGACAAGGTCAGCAGGTCGGTCACAGCCTCGCCTTCTGGCGTCATCGGGTAGGTCATCGTTGCACCTCCTGCCGTCGTCGGCGCGGCACGATTCGTTTCAAGGCGCTCAGCGTCAGTTCGCGGTCGCCCATCAGTCCCTGGGGGCGGAACACCATGATCAGAACCAGGATCAAGCCGTAGATCACCATGCGGATTTCGGGGAAGGACTGCAGGGCGGTCGACACCAGGGCGAGGAGGATCGCCGCGATCACCGAACCGGTCAGAGAGCCCAAACCACCCAGAACGACGATGATGAGGATGTCGATCGACTTCTGGAAGTTGAACAGGTCTGGTTTGATGAAATAGAAGTACGACGCGTACAGCCCGCCGGCGAGCCCACCGAAGAAGGCGCCGATGACGAAGGCTAACGTCTTCGCACGCACCGCGTTGACACCGATGGAGGTCGCGGCGATCTCGTCCTCCCGTACTGCGATCAGATCGCGGCCATGAGCCGAATGCAAGAAGTTGGAGATCAGGATCACAGTCCCAGCCGTGAAAATGAAGATCCAGGTCCAGTTCGCGAAGCGTGTCATCAAGAACAGCCCGGCAGCGCCATTGGTGAAATGGAAGTTGAGGAAGAGCACGCGGATGATTTCCGCCATGCCGAGGGTGGCGATGGCCAGATAGTCCCCGCGCAGGCGCAGGGTGGGCAACCCGATCAGGAAACCGACAATTGCTGCGATGGTGGCACCCATGAGGAGCCCCACCAGGAAACCCCAGACGGTCGGGAACTGCATGGTCATCAGGGCAGTGGTGTACGCGCCGATGGACATGAACCCGGCGTGGCCCAGGGAAAACTGGCCGGTGAACCCGGTGATCAGGTTGAGGCTCACGGCCAGCATGATGTTGATGCAAATG
>WREX01000196.1 GCA_009779115.1 Propionibacteriaceae bacterium | reverse complement strand
TCCGAATCCGGCGTGTCGCCAGTCACGGCGGCCGCCGCCAAGGGACCCATCGAAGTCCCGGACGGCCCCTGCTGGGTCTTCCTCAGTTCAGCCGGTCTGATCGCCCGCATGGACACCGGCGAGATCCCACCGGATTCCGGCCCACGGGCGGTCCACGATGTACTGATCTCGGCGATTCGTACCCGGACCCGCGCCGACATCGGGGTTCTCACCTCCCAGGGCCGCATCCTCCGACTAGGAGCAATCGAACTTGCCTCGATTCCTCCCACGTCCACGGCTGTCACCCTCCAGGGAGGGGTGCCTCTCAAGGAGTTGGTCGTCCTGGACTCTGGAGAGATGGCGGTGGGGTTGTCAACCCTCGGAGACCAGACGCGCGGCTGGGCCATGGGCACCCGGCGCGGAGTGGTGAAGCGGACCAATCCGGAGATCCTTTCCAAGGACTCCTGGGAGATCATCCGTCTCGACGAGGGCGACGAGGTCGTCTCCGCGGTCGAGTTGCTGGACGAAGCCTCAGACCTGGTGTTCATCTCCTCCGACTCGTCTCTGCTGCGTTTCCCGGCCTCCAAAGTACGTCCCCAGGGCCGGTCCGGCGGTGGGATGGCAGGTATTACCCTGGCTCCAGGAGCCCAGGTCGTCTTCTTCGGGGCGGTCAGTCCCGATTCCGGCGAGGTGGTCACCATCGCCGGGTCCTCGCGTGCCCTGCCAGGCACAGAGGCCGGTACGGTGAAAGTCTCCGGTTTTGACCTTTTTCCGGTCAAGGGCCGGGCCACCGGCGGGGTGCGCTCACACCGCTTCCTCAAGGGGGAAGACCGTCTGCTCGGGGCCTGGGTCGGGCCCGCTCCGGCAGTGGCGGCGACGGATGCGGGAACGCCAGTCCAGTTGCCGACTCCCGACTCCCGGCGAGATGGTTCGGGGGTGCCGGCGGGCCAGCCCATCGCGGCGGTCGGCACCAGGACGGTCAGTGGCGATACCACGGCGTAACCTGGAACCGTCGTATACTTTCTTCGTCTACTGGCACGGTACGGATATGGGGGTGTGCACGTGAACGTACGGTTGCTCGCTGGTGGAGTGTTCATGGCGCTCTGCCTGACAGGAGTGGCGGGTTGCAGCAGTTCGGGAGGCGACACCAACCCCACCGACACCAGTTCGGGTGGTTTCGAACCCGCCAGTCCGAACACCGCCTCGGACACGGACACCGCAACCGACGCGGACACCTCCCAGGACGACGAAAACCCGACCCCCGTCGACGACACCACCGGTCCTGCGACCACGCTCGTGGGCCAATGGTCAACCTACGGAATGGCTCTGTACGGGGAAGTGGATGGGACCGTCTATTCCGGCGACATCACTCATTGGTACGGCGCCTCCATCGTCATCCAGGTCGGCGCCGACGGGACCTACCTCAGCTATGGCGCGGCCACAACCGGACAGCCCGGGACGTGGACGGCCACCGATGACGGCACTTATCAGTTCCAGTCGACGGACTCCCAGGGCAACCCGACGACAACTGTCATGACCATCAAGGGCAATCTGATGTTCGGGGCCAAAGCTCCCCCGACGGACTTCGGGCGTACGGGCACTGGCTACATGCAATGGGTCTACAACAAGACCTCTTGATTTTTATTCACGGGACAGTGATGCGCCTGAAACAGTAGTCCCCGCCTGGGAGCCACCATGCCAGTCGCGTACCCCCATGAACCGCATCAGGACGCTCCACCCTTGCCCGACTTGGACCCCAGACGTACTCCCGCCAGGATATTCGTGTCGAAGGTGTACGTGATGTCGCCCGCTTGGCGTTGCCGCTTCAAGGCGAGGGAAATCAGCCGGTCGAGCAGCGCTGTGTACGACAGACCCAACGGCTGCCACAGGTAGAAGGCCAAGGACCCTGGAATCGTGTTCACCTCGTTGATCCAGATCTGACCGGAGTGGGCGTCCATCAGGAAATCCACTCGCGTGACCCCCGCGAGGTCGAGGTAGCGGAAGGCGTCCACCGCCAAAGCACGGATGTGATCGCGTTGCTCCGGGCTGATCTCAGCGGGAATCCGGCGCTTGAGCGATCCCATCCCCTTGCCGCCTGATTTTTTACCCGAGGACACGTATTTGTCCTCATAGCTCAAGATGGCCTCGGACATGACCGGTTCCTCGCACTCCGAGGCCTCAGCCGCGTCCAAGTCGCCGACGACCGAGCAATTGATCTCCCTCAGGTTCTGCACCGCCGGTTCCACCACGATGTAGCGGGCGAAGGTGAACGCCAGGTCCACACAGGCGCGCAGCTCCTCAGCAGACTCCGCCTTGCCGATGCCGACCGACGACCCGAGATTCACCGGTTTGACGATGACCGGGTACGCCATCGCAGCTTCGACCTCGCCCACCACGGTGTCAGCCTGCCATTGTGGCACGGAGAACCTGAGCCCAGGCAGCACGGGGAATCCCCCGTGCTCCAGCATGACCTTCATCGTGAATTTATCCATGCCCACCGCCGAGGCCAAGACGTTCGGCCCGACATAGGGAAGATTCATTGTTTCAAGAAAACCTTGGAGGGACCCGTCCTCGACATTGGTGCCGTGGACGATAGGAAAAGCTACGTCGATCAGAACACTGAACTTCTTGGACAGGGCCCTGGTGGTCTCAGATTCCAGATAGGTCCGGCCTTCACGCACGTGGAATCCGACTCGCTGACAGGTCTTCAGCAGGGCGGGGATGTCCTTGTAGGCCTCGATCTTCGTCAACCCAGCACCGGACCACATCTCATTGCCCTTGGTGATGTAGACGGGAACAGCCTCGTACTTGTTCTGGTCCAGAGCATCCATCGCCTGGACCGCCGAGATGACCGACACCTCGTGTTCCACCGACCTGCCACCGAACAGCACTGCCACATTGATCTTCACGAGTCCACAGTCTACTTTGGGGCGCCTGACCACGGCGGTCTCCCCCGCCCTGTCGTCACAGCCTTGGGGCATCCCGGAGTCAGTAGTTGTCCGGCAGGTCGTTCTCCAGCAAGATCACTTTCTCCCCCGGTGCGGGCAGGGCGTACGCACGCGCCAAAGCGTCGTTGACATCCTCCACGACCGTCAGCTTCGACGGGTCGAAACCGGCTGCCTTGAGCCCGGCGGCGATGGGCTGGGTTTGGTGGGCGCCGACCAGGAAGACGTGATCGCACACCACCGCTTGTCTGCCGAATTCCTCGTTGAGCGCGTCTTGGCGCGGGCCC
>WREX01000195.1 GCA_009779115.1 Propionibacteriaceae bacterium | reverse complement strand
AGATCTGACGCATAGAGTCACTGGCATAGCGCGTTGCCAACACATCGGGTACGGTCATTGTTCTCCTTCATCACAGTACGGCGACTTCCCGGACATTAACTGATGGATGTGCATCTACTGCCCTTGAATCGGTGGTGTCGGGATGAGTCCAGCAGCAGCCCGCTGCGCGATGTCGTGGCGGTGGAAACCGGTCGGGAAATCGATTCGGTCGACGGCCTGATAGACATTGTCCCGGGCTGCGGTGAGATCGCTTCCTTGAGCGACCACCGCGAGAACGCGTCCGCCATGGCTGACCAGACCTCCTTGATCATCCAGGGCTGTGCCGCAATGAATGACAGTTGCATTGTCGTCCAGGGCCGGGATCGCGATCCTGCCGCCCTTCGCCACGGTTCCCGGATAGCCGTCGGCAGCCCAGATGACGACGACCGACGACGCGTCATCCCATGTCAGTTCAGGAATATCAGTCAGTGAACCGGTGGCCGCGGCGTACAGGACCTGGCCCAACCCGGACTGGAGCAGAGGCAAGACTGCTTCAGTCTCGGGGTCACCGAAGCGGGCGTTGAACTCCACGACGCGTACCCCTTGGCTGGTCAGGGCCAGACCGGCGTAGAGCAGGCCCTGAAACGGGGTGCCACGACTGTTCATCTCGGCCAGCACCGGGTCGACCACCGTGTCCATGACATGGGTGACGAACCCTTCGGGAACCCAGGGCAGAGGACAGTACGCGCCCATACCGCCGGTGTTGGGGCCGGTGTCGGCGTCGCCAACCCGTTTGAAGTCCTGGGCGGGCAGCAGCGGAATCCCGCGTACGCCGTCGCAGATCACGAACAAACTGACCTCGGGGCCGTCCAAATACTCCTCGATCACGACCTGCCGACAGGCGATCGCGTGGGCCAGGGCCTCGGCTCGGTCGGTCGTCACGACAACACCTTTGCCCGCAGCCAGGTGGTCGTCCTTGACCACGTACGGGGGTCCGAATTCGTCTAACGCGGATTCGGCTTGTTCCGCGGTCTCGCAGTACCGCGAACGGGCGGTCGGCACAGCGGCGGCGGCCATCACTTCCTTGGCGAACTGCTTGGAGCCCTCCAGCCGTGCGGCCTCAGCACTCGGCCCGAAGCAGGGGATTCCGGCTGCTCGGACCCGATCTGCCACCCCGGCCACCAGCGGGGCCTCAGGACCAATGACAACCAGTCCTGCTCCCAGTTCCCGGGCCAAGCTGGCCACCTGCTCACCGTCGAGAGGATCCACACTGCTGATCCGGGTCCACAGCGGCGAACCGGTGCTCACGCCGTACTGGGAACTCACGGCCCACGTCCCAGGGTTTCCGGGTGCCACATGGACACTGGCGACCCCCGGGTCGCGGCTCAGCGCCACAGCAAGGGCGTGTTCGCGCCCACCGGAACCCACAACCAACACAGTCAGACTCACTGGTCCAGCCTATCCCCCAGATCAGTTGGTTCCCGCCGTGCTCCTAAGTTTCGGGTGGACTGTGCTCACACCGTCACCCAACACTGCCACAAGCCATGGGAATCGCATCGAACTTGCCGACCGCACGCCCGCCCTGGTTCAGAGCAGATCGTGGATCATGATGGTCTGCTCGCGGCCCGGGCCGACGCCGATACCCGAGATGCGTACGCCGATCAATTCTTGGAGCCTCAGCACGTACGCCTGTGTTGTCGCAGGCAGGTCGGAGAACGAGCGTTTCGTCGTGATGTCCTCGGTCCAGCCGTCCATGTACTCGTAGATGGGCTGGGCGTGGTGCAATTCGGTTTGGGTCATCGGCATCGCGGTGAGGCGGTTACCGTTGACCTGGTAGCCCACGACGATCGGGATCTTGTCCCAGCCGGTCAGCACGTCCAGTTTGGTCAGGAAGACATCGGTCAGCGCGTTGATCCGGGCCGCCTGGTTGACCACCAGCGCGTCGAACCAGCCGCAGCGCCTCGGGCGGCCGGTGGTGGTCCCGAATTCGCCGCCGTCCTGGCGCAGTTTCTCCCCGGCTTCGTCCAGCAACTCGCCTGGGAACGGGCCCTCACCCACGCGTGTGGTGTACGCCTTGGCGATCCCGACCACGCGGTCGATCCTGGTCGGCCCGACACCCGAGCCGATACAGGCGCCAGCGGCGATGGGCGAGGAGGAGGTGACGTACGGATAGGTGCCGAAATCCACGTCGAGGTGGTGGGCCTGGGCACCCTCGAAGAGGACGACCTTGCCTTGGTCGAGAGCGTCGTTGAGGACTACGGAGGTGTCGGTCATCATCGGGCGCAACCGGTCGACGTACTGCAACAACTCATCGGCGACCTCGGTGGCCGAGATGGCGGGGCGGTTGTAGACCTTCACCAGCAGGGCGTTCTTCTGTTCCAGGCAGGCGGCGACCTTCTGGCGCAGGATGGACTCATCGAACAGGTCTTGAACCCTGATCCCGATGCGATTGACCTTGTCAGCATAGGCGGGGCCGACACCTCGGCCGGTTGTGCCCAGTTTGCGCTTGCCGAGGAAGCGCTCCGTGACGCGATCCAACACACGGTGGTACGGCGCGATGACGTGAGCGTTGGCACTGATCAGGACGCGGTCAGCTCGAACGCCGCGGGCCATCAGCTGGTCGATCTCCTCGAACAGGACACCCAGGTCCACGACCACGCCATTGCCGATGACGGGAACGCAACCAGGGTTCAAAATCCCCGAGGGCAGCAGATGAAGCGCATAGGTCTGACCAGCCACAACAACTGTGTGGCCAGCGTTGTTACCGCCTGAGTACCGGACGACATAATCCACCGACTCGCCCAGTTGATCGGTCGCCTTGCCCTTCCCTTCGTCCCCCCATTGGGTACCGACGATGACAATCCCTGTCATGATGGCCTTCCGTCCCGTGCCCGATATCATCCGGGCAACCCGGCTCATTCTACTCGCCAGGTGCTATCCCGGGTCCAGACTGTGCACAGGACCATGTGAGCACCCATCCAGCACCCCCAGGCCACGGTGTCAGGCGGTGATTCTTCGGTTGCCAACCGGTGCACAGTCGGTTTTCGCCGGGATGTAAGATGAATCTAAATGCACCAATCGCTGTGGTGACAAACTGCGAAAAAACCGGTGGATTCGGGCCTAACCCGGATGCACCGATTCATGGCTGCTGCGCGACCCTGTGGAGGCACGCTGGCTCGTCGGTCGGCGCTCAACAGACGTCCAGTCTGCCCTCACGCCACCCGCCGACCCATCGCACCCCCACAGT
>WREX01000194.1 GCA_009779115.1 Propionibacteriaceae bacterium | reverse complement strand
TGGCGAGTTCTGGAAGGACCGATTTTGGCCGCCTTGCGTAGCGCGAAGAAGAATCACATAATTTCTGGTACTGATCGAGTGTCATTTGCGAAGATACATGAGCCTCTGGAAGTGCCTAATCTCCTGGATTTGCAACGGGATTCCTTTGAATGGTTGATTGGCTCCGAGGCTTGGAAGGCGAAGACCGCCTCCGCTTTGGACGAGGGCAGAACCGACATCAACACAAAGTCTGGTTTGGATGAGGTTTTCGAGGAGATCTCACCGATCGAAGACTTCGGTGGCATGATGTCTTTGTCTTTCCGCGAGCCTCGTTTTGAGGAAGCCAAGTACACGATTTCCGAGTGTCTGGAACGTGACGCGACCTACTGCGCGCCACTCTACGTCAAAGCCGAGTTCATGAACAATGAAACTGGTGAATTGAAGGAGCAAACGGTCTTCATGGGAGATTTCCCCTTGATGACTCCGGATGCCACGTTCATCATCAACGGCACTCAGCGCGTGGTCGTGTCCCAGTTGGTCCGTTCCCCGGGCGTCTACTTCGAGGTTACCCCGGATAAGACTTCCGACAAGGATATTTACACCGCGAAGGTCATTCCTTCCCGGGGGGCTTGGCTGGAGTTCGAGATCGACAAGCGAGACACGGTCGGGGTACGTCTGGACCGCAAGCGCAAGCAGTCGGTGACGGTTTTCCTCAAGGCCCTTGGTTGGACCGAAGAAGAGATCCTCAACGAGTTCTCCGAGTTCGAGTCCATCCGGCTGACCCTGGAGAAGGACCATGTCCACACCGAGGACGAGGCGCTGCTCGACATCTACCGCAAGCTTCGCCCCGGCGAGCCCCCGGCCCGCGACGCCGCCAAGCAACTCATCGACGGGTACTACTTCAATCACAAGCGCTACGACTTGGCCAAGGTCGGTCGCTACAAGATCAACAAGAAGCTGGGCTTGTCCTTGCCGATGGATGCCCAGATCTTGACCAAAGAGGACATCACCAACACCATCAAGTACGTCTGCGCCATGCACGAGGGACGCACCGACTTCAACGGCCAGCCGATCGAAACCGATGACATCGATCACTTCGGCAACCGCCGGTTGAGGACGTCGGGCGAACTGATCCAGAACCAGTTGCGTACTGGCTTGTCCCGGATGGAGCGCGTCGTGCGCGACCGTATGACCACCCAGGACATCGAGGCGATCACACCGCAGACGCTGATCAACATCCGTCCGGTGGTGGCTGCTTTGCGCGAGTTCTTCGGCACCAGCCAGTCCTCTCAGTTTATGGACCAGACCAATCCCGTGGCCGTTCTGACTCACAAGCGGCGTTTGTCCGCCCTCGGGCCTGGAGGCCTGAGCCGGGACCGGGCAGGCATGGAGGTCCGAGACGTCCACCCCTCGCACTACGGTCGTATGTGCCCCATCGAGACACCTGAAGGCCCGAACATCGGGCTCATCGGGTCATTGGCGTCTTTCGCCCGGGTCAATGCTTTCGGTTTCATCGAGACTCCGTACCGCAAATGCGAAAACGGCCACGTCACCGATCAGGTCGGGTATCTGACCGCTGACGAGGAAGACCGTTACATCATCGCTCAGGCCAACGCTCAAGTCGATGACAAGGGCAAGTTCCTTGAGGATCGTGTCCTGGTGCGCATCAAGAACGGTGACGTCGACCAGGTTCCTCCCGACGATGTCCAGTACATGGATGTGTCGCCTCGCCAGATGGTGTCCGTGGCGACCGCCCTGATTCCCTTCCTGGAACACGACGACGCGTCGCGGGCCCTGATGGGCGCGAACATGCAGCGCCAGGCCGTGCCTCTCATTCGCAACGAGGCTCCGTTGGTGGGCACCGGGATGGAGTACCGCGGGGCTGTCGACGGCGGCGAAGTCACCTTGTCTGAAAAGGCAGGGGCCGTGCGTTCGGTCAGTGCGGACATCATCGAGATCGCGAATGACGACGGCACGTACTCGGCATACAAACTGAAGAAATTCATGCGGTCCAACCAGGCCACCTGCATCAACCAACGTCCATTGGTCACTGAGGGTGAGCATGTGGAGGTTGGCACACCGCTGGCTGACGGCGCCTGCACGGATCGTGGGGAGATGGCCCTGGGTCGCAACCTCCTGGTCGCCTTCATGCCCTGGGAGGGCCTGAACTACGAGGATGCCATCATTCTGTCCGAGCGTCTGGTGCAAGACGATGTCTTGACCTCGATCCATATCGAGGAGCATGAGGTCGACGCACGCGACACGAAGCTGGGACCCGAGGAGATCACGCGGGACATCCCGAACTCCTCCGATGAGGCACTGAGCAACCTGGACGAGCGCGGCATCATCCGCATCGGCGCCGAGGTGACGACGGGAGACATCCTGGTTGGCAAGGTCACCCCCAAGGGCGAGACCGAACTGACTCCTGAGGAACGCTTGTTGCGCGCCATCTTCGGTGAGAAGGCCCGCGAGGTCCGCGACACGTCGATGAAGGTGCCCCACGGGGAGTCGGGAACTGTCATCGGAGTACGTGTCTTCGACGTCGAAGAGGGCGACGAACTGGCTCCCGGTGTCAACCAGATGGTCCGTGTCTATGTCGCCCAGAAGCGCAAGATCTCGGTCGGCGACAAAATGGCCGGCCGACATGGCAACAAGGGTGTCATTTCGAAGATTCTGCCGCAGGAAGACATGCCGTTCCTGGAGGACGGCACGCCGGTCGACATCATCCTCAATCCCATGGGCGTGCCCTCGCGTATGAATGTGGGACAGGTCCTGGAGACCCACCTGGGGTGGGTGGCGAAATCTGGCTGGGACATCACCGGTCTGACCGAGAAGTGGACCAAGCACCTCCATGAGATCGGCTTGGACAAGGCCCATCCAGACCAGCGAGTGGCAACTCCGGTGTTCGACGGCGCGACCGAGGATGAGATCACGGGGCTGCTGGCCCATGGCCTGCCCAACCGCGATGGTGTGATGCTGGTCAACGAGGGCGGGAAAGCGCTGCTGTTCGATGGACGCAGTGGGGAACCGTACCCGGAACCGATCGGTGTGGGCTATATGTATATGCTCAAGTTGCACCACTTGGTTGACGACAAGATCCATGCTCGCTCGACTGGGCCGGTGTCCATGATCACCCAGCAACCTCTGGGTGGCAAGGCTCAGTTCGGCGGCCAGCGTTTCGGCGAGATGGAAGTGTGGGCCCTGGAGGCCTATGGGGCTGCGTGGGCGCTCCAAGAACTGCTGACCATCAAATCCGACGACGTGACCGGGCGCGTGAAAGTCTACGAAGCCATCGTCAAGGGTGAG
>WREX01000193.1 GCA_009779115.1 Propionibacteriaceae bacterium | reverse complement strand
TGGACGGCCCAGACTTCACCACGGTACACGTATCTTTGGCCTTAGTTCCCAGTTGAACTGTGGAGAAGGTTGCAATGGAGCTATGCCCCGAAGGCTGCGAAGATCGCAACTCTTTCCAACGATATGCCGTCGAACAGTGACGGCCGGTCACCATGGTCACCATACTGCGATGCCGGGTGTTGCCATCAGACTGGAAAACACGGGAAAGGCTGTTTAGTCGACGTCGTCAAGGTTGTGTTCGGGGTCAACGCCCTGGCTGATCTGAAGACGTTCAACATCTGCCAACTGCTTCGACCACACCTGGATTTGAAGAGCGCTGAGTCCGGCAGGCAAGTTCACCCGCCCGCCTGACGGCAAGTCCCACCTGAGCCCTGGATGACCCCAGAGCTCACCGGTCGGTCCGACACCCAGACTGGAACTGATTGTCACACTCATCGGCAAAAATGACTGTTCCAGCACTCGACGGCCGGACGGCGAATCATCGCCGACGGTGTCGCTCACCCGGAATTCCACTCGTGACAGTTCCCCATTTAGGCGTCCAAGCCCAACAGTCTTAAGCGACACCGGGAGTGTTGACAGTGCGGACTTCTTCCCGAACATGCTCCAGCCGAGCTGTGCGATGATGTTTGGGGCCTGGTCGAACGGGATTGGCCATGTCAGGTTGGCGAGTATGTTCAGGACGGGCCTCAACTCGTCTTCGGTCACGATCCTGGGGTCAGCCACGGCGGTCTCTTTCTGCGGCAAGGTGTCTTCGGCGGCGCTACTGCTGTGGGGGACGGTCAGTCCGGCGTCGCGGAACCCGGCGGTGAACACCTGGAACTGTTGTGGTGACAGTTTGTCGCGGCAGATGATCGCGCTGGCCGCGTCGAATAGCAGCGGCCAGGTTTGGGCCCACAGCCTGGGCCCGCCATATCCGTCGCGCGGTTCGACCAGGTCGGCGGCATCCCGGGAACGTGCCCTCAGCCACGTCGTGTCGGCGCCAGGCAGGTGCATGACACGGTAAGCCGACTCGACCACCTCAAACTTTGAGGCGCGCGAGTTGAGCACTTCTTTGACGACCGCCTCCGGAAGCATGGTCGCACCCGATAGGAACACCTCAACCTCGGTTTTTGCCGTCTGCTTCATGCCGCTGCCCTCACCGGATGGTGCCTGTCACAGCCATTCGGGCTTGTTGCCCTGCGCGATCATGTCCTTCAACCACCGCGGATACGATTTTGGCCCGTTGTGTCGCAGGTCAGCGATTCCTTCGACGATCTTGCGCCGCAGCCACTCCGGACGTTTGTCCTCATCAATCGGATAGGTCTGCAAATCAGTCAAATAGGCGACACCACCCGGGGGGAACCGATTGTCTGGTTCCTCATCAAAGTTGAACTCAGTCTGAGCATGGCCATCCGCCCACACCGTCATCCGCACAGACCACCACGAACCCAAACCAGGCTTGTACATCACCCGCCGCAGCTCGTTGAAAGCCTGGCTGGCGGCAGATGACCCCGTCATGCTGATCGCTTGCCCACTTGCAGTAAAAGCCATCGTGCGCGAACCAGACTGCGAAGTGAGCGAAAAGCCGTCGTACACGAGCCTGACGGCATCTGGTGGCAACAGTGAACTCAGCGCTCGCGCCGCTGCAGCAACCGCATCTTTTTCCGCATAAAGCCCGCCGAAACTGGATTTGCTGTCGCCGGCGTTTTCGTCTGATGTGTTACTTGACATTCGGGAACACCCTTTCCTCCCATGGCCCACCGTCAACACTGAACTGCACCGTGAAGGAGTCCGGCACTTCGGATGTGCCGGTGTAGTGGACGTCGACTTTGAACCTGATTTTAGCACCTGGGTTGGTGACTTGCAGGTCTTTCCACGTGGTTTGGAGTTGTTGTTCGAGTTGGTAGTACCCGCCGTTTTGGTTCAGGTCCCTCAGCATTGGTACGGTGCCGATGTCTTCTCCGCCAGCGCCGGCCTGGTTGGAGATGAGATGGCCGCCGTCATAGTCCCCGCCGCCGAGATGGCCGATGCGTTGTTGGATTGACTCAGACCCGCGACAGGCTGACTCGTCGAAAGTCGTGGTGGCCGGGTGCGGCCCGGCGGCCTCCGCAGTGATTCAGGCGCAGCGCACCAGCAGCGGTGTCGAAGAGATCGTGACAGGGTTGGTCGCCGCCGGGCCGATAGGCGAGCCGATCGCTCAACAGCGCATCAAGTCGGTGGCTGAGGCACTGGCAGAACCATGCACCGGTGCGATGCCGCTGTTCGGCCTGGTCATGGCGCACTCCGGGCAATGCAAAGGCCCTTCGGCCCATCTAAGCACGAGGAAGGTGGTCTCGGATGACAGTACGGAGGTTGTTGCCGGGCAGGGTTCGACGGCATACCTGTGGCAAGAGTTGCGGGTGGATACCCGGCTGACAGACACAATCAACGCCGATCCAGTTTTGCGAGAGGGCCTACTCAATGGGACGGTCAAGGTTGAGTATAGGCTCGTCCAGCCGGATGCCGCCGGGCACATAAAAGTGACTGATTTCAAGATAGAACAAGATAAACTGGACATCCCAGGCTGGCTGGGTGCGCCACCAGGATAGATGCACCGAACGGTAGATACTAAGTCATGCGGGAATGGAGACCAAGGTGAGTGAACCCAGGATAGTCACTGAACAGCAACTCAAACCTGTTCTCGACGTTCTCGCCAGACTCGAATGGCCAATCCCGTTCAAACAGGCACCGAGCATTATCATGCAGGTCGGCTGGCAGTTTCTAACTACCAATGTGGCCAGATCCAATCTCCCAGTGTCTCTGAGAACAACATCTGTTCTCGATCTGGATGGAGATCTGTCCAGCGTGGAATTCCGAGTAAGTGACACGGTGAAGGCTGATGATAAGGCGGGACGCCAGGTGTTAGCCGAAGCGTTTCCCAAGATGTCTGCCATTGTTACGGACTGTCTGGGTTTCCCTCCAACCGGCGAACTGTGGGGTCACCCGGGACTCAAGTGGGATCTGCCATCCGGTGGGCGGGTCAATCTGCCTGCTGGGCTGAGTGCCTTGCAGGTTCAGATCTGGTCAAACCGGTTGGCTGACATCGAGAGAGTTCAGGTCAGCCATGGCGTCGACCCCGAGCATGATCTGGATGACGTAGCCTGAACCGAAGGCCGGTCCAATTCGGATGTGATTTGAGGAGAGCATGACACCATTATTTCGACGCCACGCGAAGGATTTGATGGCGATGTCAAATGACGGAATAACTTCACACATTCGCATCATGGATGGTAACTGGAAGATAACTGACATCACTGTGGAGAAGGTTGCACAGCGG
>WREX01000192.1 GCA_009779115.1 Propionibacteriaceae bacterium | reverse complement strand
CAAATCGCTGCAATCGCCAAAGTGGCTGGCGCACACGTGGCCACACGAAATGTGCGTGACTTTCAGGGGTTGGATGTGCCGGTCATCAATCCCTATGAGGCATGAGTCAGAACGAAACTTGTCCCGTAGTAACCCCGAATCGGTGTATCCAGGATTAGACCAGGTCGTAGCCCAGGTGGTACGCACGGTCCATTTGTGATTGTCGCAGGGCGGCCCAGACTTCTGGATCGGTGGTGGTGGAGCCGCCGAAGACGATGAATTGTCGATCTGTAGCGCGGGTGCTGATGCGGTCGGTCAGCATCACGGCCTCCATCCCTTGGTACAAGCCGGTGCTGCGCAACTCCTCCTCCGAGTGACCGGCCGTGCACAGCACGAATGCCTGCTGGACGATCTTCTGCTGGGACACGATCTGCCCCTCGGCGCTGATGTCCTTGGCCTTCAGGTGCCCGGGCTCATAGGCGTACCCAACCGTCCACACACGGTCGAACCAGCCCTTGAGGATCGCCGGGCAATCCGACCACCACACGGTGTACAGGAAGACCCACACGTCGGCCGCTTCGAGTTTGGCCTGCTCAGCCGCAACATCGGCGGGTACCGGAACATCGGCCATCAGGCGCGATTCGCGCAGGTACCCCTCCGGGTCGAGGACCGGGTTGAAATTCATGGCGTACAGATCGGAGATTGTGTGGGTGTGCCCGGCGTCGTCCAAGCCCTTGACCAGGGTGTCCAGCAGGCGCCCAGTGAACGATTCGTGGCTGGGGTGCGCGAAAACAATGTGGACATGCATGGGTGTGCTCCTTCGACAGGTGTCACTCTAATCTATCCACGCACCATAGCGGACGGGTCGGACAAATTCTCAGTACGGTACCCAGAACCGCCATTGTGTGATGCTTTACCTGTGACGACTCGTCATACCGGACCAGCGTCAGGCTGCCTGCCTCAAGGTGGAATGCGGCGCAAAAGATGCAGATGTCCCGAGCCACAGAGTTCTCAGAAGCGGCACGTCATCACAGTTAGAACCCGCCGTCAATCCTTGGAATGGTTCTGCAACTGAGCAAACCGCTGCCCTGAGCTCACGCAGGCAATGCCGATTGTTCGAGCGATCCTGGTGCCAACGATGTCATCTCGGCCTCGGCCCGCCTGCGGACGATCAACTGCTGAACGTACAAAGAAATCCCCATGTACAGCAGCGCAGTACTGTTGCTTCCCCTGACAAGCGTGTCCAGATACACGTGCGCACCCATGGTGACGACCCACAGGACCAGGGTCCAGATGGTGCCGCGGCGCATGACGGTGTTGTCCTGCGTCCACACCCGGCAGGTCGCGGCCCGGATCGCGCCGAATCCAGCCGCTAGGATGACCAGGCTCACAGCCAGCACGACGATCGACGTCAAGCTGACCCCGATCCAGTCAGTGGCGATGGCCGACACAGCCAGGATCAGACCAACACCCATGATGACAAGAGCCAGTGTCGGCCGCTCTTTCACGGGTCGCGGGAGGAGTTGCCGCCGCAAAATCACGACGAACACCAGCACGTACACCAAGTACGGCCAGTCGTCCCCGATCTGCTCGTCCAACTTCTCACGCTCCTTTCATCACGCCGGAGATATAGCGTACTCGCCCCAACGCCAACACGTGGTGATTTAGGCTCAGCTTCGGCGAGTCTGTTCAGCCCCGCTTAGCCCGAATGCACCGATTGCTGGCGTCGCGAGCGACACTGTGGGGGTGCGATGGGTCGGCGGGTGGTGTGAGGGCAGACTGGACGTCTGTTGAGCGCCGACCGACGGGCCAGCGTGCCTCCACAGGGTCGCGCAGCAGCCATGAATCGGTGCATTCGGGCTTAGGCAGGTCCAGCCCCAACCATGCCCCGGCCAACTGGTCGGCCTTCAAGCCAGGCAAACAGACTGCTGGTCATGTCGCGTCCTGGACCAGCGACGAAGGCAGTGCGAGGATTTTCACTTCGAGAGTACGGAACACCTGATGAACCTGGCTGATGTTGATTGGCGTGGCCTGTCCCGATTCGATGCTTGTGACAGTGCCGACAGGCACACCGGCTCGGGTGGCGAGTTCCTGGACTGTCCAGCCGTGCTGTTGGCGCACTTCCGCGGCAATAAGAGCCATGCGCGCCGGGCTGTCCATAAAGGCTCGACGCGTCCACCAGCGTGTGGTCTCACTCGCACCGTCCATAGGCTCAGTGTATTGGATCATGGGTACCACGGGTGATGTCACGGGTAACACCGACTTCGACCAGTGAGACCTGGAACAAGCTTCGTACGATGAGGACGATCAACCCGGCGAGGCTGCTTTCAGTCAAAGTGACCATGTATACTTGACCATGTCAATACTTCAGATGCGGAGTCACCATGACACTCACCGTCAACATCGCCGAGGCGAAGGCGCAGTTGTCGCATCTGGTCGAGCAGGCCCTGCAAGGTCAGGATGTCATCATCGCTCGTCGCGGTGCGCCGGCCGTTTACCTCACCCCCGTACAACCACCAACCAAGCGTGAACTCGGCTTTATCCCAGGAAGCCTTCCTGATAGCTTCTTTGACCAATTGCCCGAAGAAGAGCTAGCCGCGTGGGGACTGTGATGCGTCTACTGCTGGACACACACGCTTTGTTATGGGCCGCCCAGGAGCCTTCCAAGCTCTCCCTCGCCGCACGAGTGGCGATTGAGGATCTCGGGAACCGTCTCTATGTGTCGTCCATCAGCGCCTTCGAAATCATGACCAAGCATCGCCTCGGCAAACTCCCTGGCTTCGACCCGGTGATCGCCTCGTATGACACGATCATGAAGCGCCTCCAAGCCACCGACCTGCCAGTCAGTACCGCCCACGCTGCATTCGCAGGACGCTTCGACTGGGCGCATCGAGACCCGTTCGACCGCATTCTCGCCGCTCAAGCAACCCTCGAAGATCTCCAGCTAGTGACCGTTGATCACGTGTTCGTCGACCTTCCCTGGGTCAACACACTCTGGTAGCCAGTGGTGCCCAGTCGACGCGTCGCCAGCCTGATCATCGTACGAGAACTCTGTCGCTTGTGGACCACGAGAAGCACCGCCACGCCATCAACCTGACAACTTCCTGTCGTGTGGACATCGTTTTCAACCAGTTGGTTAGTCACACGCCTGATAATTGGTGGTGATCGCTGGTCATGCCTTTGTAGGTTTGACTAGGACTTTTAAGTACCCCCACTGGGACTCGAACCCAGGACACGCGGATTAAGAGTCCGCTGCTCTAACCAACTGAGCTATGGAGGCTTGCGCGGTTATATTACCCCACTGGGAAGCGGGTGGGGAAAT
>WREX01000191.1 GCA_009779115.1 Propionibacteriaceae bacterium | reverse complement strand
GTTCTTGATGGACTCATAGATCCGCTCATTCACATCGTCTTGAATGATGCGTGTGACCTCGTCGTCTTCGTACGCCACCACCGGCGAGTTGCGCACGTCGCTGACCAGCAAATTTGCCAAGACGACCTTGGCAGCGACTCTTTCTTGGGCGGTCTCGGCCGCGATCTGGGCCAATTGGTCGCCGGATTTCACTTCGTTGGCCTTGGCCAGAACGTCTTTGACATCACGGAAACTATAGCTCTTGCCTAATAGCGTGGTCTTGAGTTTCACGTCAATCCCTCCCTTCTGCCAACGCTCACATCATGGCACAATGACCGTAGCGGACCTCGTGTCAGACGAACCTGCTTCACTTCTCACCTGGTTTCCCGAGTAAGCTCCGCGTACACAGGGGCGACAACACGACCAATCCCTACCCACGCGGAAGGTCTGTCAGGACGAGTCCACATAGCCCCTCCCAATGGAATCTACGACTGTTGATATGTCCACTCGTGGGATTCATAGTAGCACCGTGATTTCCCAAGCACGAGAGGGTTGATGTAGGCAATTGAATTATTCCCGGGACTTTTCAAGGTTTGGCGTGGATCTGACTGTTGCCGACGATCCTCACGTGCATATTTCCCGTTGAAATCGGCCAGAATAGCCCAGACATACGTCTATTGAACAAAATTTCGATTATTTCAACGTATAGTGGAAATATGTGCTTTGGCCAGCCAGTGGACGACCTGAATATTGCTATTGACACCAGTGTAGAGCGTTGATAAAGTCCAACCACATGTTGGCACTGATTGCCTCCGATTCCCGACAATCGGCCTCACGCCAATCGGGTTACCGTGCTGCCACATCATCACTCCATTAGCCAGAACGGCGGTGACATCCACCATGATAAAAGACACCCGTACCCCTGGAACTCCTGGTCCAGGCACTCATGACCCCACAGGTGGTGAACACCTCGACGCCGATGCCGCCGAACTTGCGAAACTCGGCTACAAGCAAGAACTCCACCGAGGGATGAGCGGCTTCTCCAACTTTGCCATCTCCTTCTCGATCATCTCCATTCTCGCGGGGTGCATCACCTCGTACTCCATCGCCTTGAACTCTGGCGGACCATCGGCCATCACCATCGGCTGGGCTCTGGTCGGCGTCTTCGTCTTGATGGTCGCCCTGGCGATGGCCGAGGTCTGCTCACGGTATCCGACCGCCGGTGGTCTCTACTTCTGGGCTGGACGCTTGGCGAACAAGAACAAGCGGCAGTGGGCATGGTTCGTCGGCTGGTTCAACTTCCTTGGAGAGGTCGCCGTGACTGCGGCCATCGATTTCGGCGCGGCCACCACGATGAACGCGTTCGCCGCGCTCGTGTGGGATGTCACACCGACTGCTCTGAGTACCTGGCTGACCTTCATCGTCATCATCGTCATCCACGGTTTGTTGAACACTTTCGGGGTGAACCTGGTGGCCTTGCTGTCGAATGTCTCCGCGTGGTGGCACGTCGTCGGTGTGTTGATCATCGTTGCCGTCTTGTGGATCATGCCCACCAAACATCAGAGCTTCTCGTGGACCATGACCACCTGGCACAATGCCACGGGTTTCTCCTTCGCTCCCTACGTCTTCTTGATGGGTCTGTTGATGGCGCAGTACACCTACACCGGGTACGACGCCTCGGCACACGTGTCTGAAGAAACCAAGCAAGCGGCCACCGCCGCACCGCGAGGAATCGTCATGAGCGTCGTCATCTCGATCATCGGCGGCTGGATCCTCCTCTACACGATCACGGCATCGATCCAGGACGGCACGTCCAATGGTCTCGACACGCTGCTCGCCACCAGCACCGGTTTACCACCGGCGCAAGTCTTCCTCGACGCGCTCAATAATCCAACCATGGCGAAGTTCTTGTTGTTCATTGTCTGCGGCGCGCAGTTCTTCTGCGGAATGGCCTCCGTGACCGCGAATTCGCGCATGACCTACGCGTTCTCCCGTGACAACGCCATCCCCGGCTCGCACATCTGGTCGAAGGTCAACCCGCGTTCGGGCACCCCGACCAACTCCATCTGGGTGTGTGTGGCACTGTCGACAGTCCTCACCGTCCCGGCGCTGTTCAACCAAACGGCCTACCTGGCAGTCACCTCGATCGCGGTCATCGGCTTGTACATCGCGTACGTCACTCCGGTGATGTTGCGACGGCTCAACAAAGAATTCACTCCAGGCCCATGGTCCCTCGGCCGGTGGAGCGGGATCGTGGGCTGGATCGCGGTGGTGTGGGTCATCTTCATCGTGATCCTCTTCGTGCTCCCTCCCGTATGGCCCATCTCAGTGGAGACGTTCAACTATTCGCCGATAGCAGTCGTTTTGGTGGCCATCCTGGCATTGGTCCTGTGGCAAGCCGGAGGCAAGAAGCATTTCATGACGCGCGAGGGCTCCGAGCACTTGACCATGGACGCGGACAAACTGCTCGACGAGTGATTCTGACGACCATCGGTGGATCCAGTCTTTCCCCTGGATCCACCGGTGACTTTTTTCAGGCCAAGCCTGAATGCACCGATCCATTGCTGCTCCGCACCCCCAGATGGGTGCATTCAGGCTAAGTCAAGGAAACGGTCGAAGACGTCGACGGCGAAGTGGAGGGAGCCGACGGGGACTCGCTCGTCGACTCCGTGGAACATGCCGACGAAGTCGAGGTCGGGCGGCAGTTTCAACGGGACGAAGCCGTAGCACTGGATTCCCAGTTCGCTCCAGGCTTTGGCATCGGTGCCGGCTGACATGAGGTACGCAGTGAGCTTCGCTTCGGGGTCGAATTCCAAGATCGATGCTGTCATCGCGGCGGTCAGCGGGGTTCCCCAGTCGGCTTCCACACCGGTTTGTTCGTGCAGGATTTCCATCCGTACCTTGTCGCCGAGCACCTGACGTACTGTGTCGAGGAACTCGTCCTTGCGACCGGGCAGATAGCGTCCATCGACCGTGGCGGACGCCGTGCTCGGGATGACATTGGCCTTGTACCCGGCTTCCAGCATGGTGGGGTTGACCGTGTGGCTCATCGTCGCGGCGGCCATCTGGGAGATCGAGCCCAGCTGAGCCAGGGTCTCCTCCACCGTGTCCGCCCTGATCTCAGCGCCGAGAGCCTCGCCGACGCTGTCGAGGAAGGCCTGCTGGGCTGGATGCAACCTCGTCGGCCACGTGTGGGAGCCGAGATTGGCGACGGCGCGGGCCAACTCGGTCACGGCATTGTCGTCATTGCGCATCGACCCGTGACCGGCCCGGCCCTGGGCGATCAGCTTCAGCCAGGCCAGTCCCTTCTCGGCGGTTTGAATCAGGTAGAGCCGTTGCTGGTTGAC
>WREX01000190.1 GCA_009779115.1 Propionibacteriaceae bacterium | reverse complement strand
CGCGCAACTCGGGTCGATCGCCTGGGCCGTCCCGGACTTGCCCGCCGTACGATATCCGGGGATGTCGAACGAGTTTTTGTTGAGCTGAACGACGGATTCCATCATCGACAGCACCTGGGTCGAGGTCTCAGCGGACACGACACGATGGGTGGTCGGCTGGGGCACCGGCAACGACTTGCCGTCGCTGGTGGTGGCCGCTTTGATCAGGGTCGGCGAGGTGTACACTCCCCCGTTGGCCACGGCGGCCACGGCGGCGGCTTCCTGGACGGCTGTGACCGACAGGCCCTGTCCAAAAGCGATGTTGTCACGAGTCTGGTCGGACATGGACGCGTCAGGGACGTAGCCCGATTCCTCTCCTGGGAGGGGCAGGCCGGTCGGAGCGCCCAGCCCGAATGAATGCAGGTACGACACCAAGGTGGACTTGTCGATTTGCCTCGTCATCAGGATCGTGCCGATGTTGGAGGAGTGCGCGACCACTCCGGCTGCCGTCAGGTTGATAGTGTCGTGCCCGAAGGAGTCCCCGATCCAGGAATCGCCGCTGGCGAGCTTGCCCGGCACGATCACGCGGGTCTCGGGGGTGACCAGACCCTGGTCGACCAGGGCGGACAGTGTGAGAACCTTCTCCACCGAACCTGGCTCATAGGACATGCGCACCAGCCGATCGCCCAAATTGTCGGTCGTGGAGGACCCCGGGTCGTTGGGATCGAAGGTCGGATAGGTCGACATGGCCAGGATCTCCCCCTTGGTCGTCATGGTGATGGCCATGCCACTGCGCGCTCCGGATTGCTGGACCGTTTGGGCCAGACGTTGGTCCTGCATATATTGCAGTCCGGCATCCAGCGTCAACTGATACGAGATGCCTTCCTGGGGCTGTTTGACGATCGAGGTCCCCGACGGGATGTTGCCGTACGGGCTGGTGTCGTAGATCTCCTGCCCATCGACGCCGGTCAACGTGGAATTCAGCGAATACTCCAGACCATCACCGCCTGTCCACGGGTACTTCTGCTCATTGGCAAGTTGGTCGGAATAGGTCATGAACCCCAGCACATTGGCTCCCACGGTTCCATTGGGATAGTTCCTGACCGAGGCTTCTTCCTTATACAGCCCGACATAGCCCAAATTACTCAGTCGCTGGGTCACCGGCATGTCGTTGTAGGTCAAGACATTGCTGGCCAAGATCGTGTACTTGATCTCATCGCCCGCCTGGGTCGCCGTGGTGGTGAGCTTGTTGTAATAGACCTGATAGTCACCGCCCAGATAACCGGCCAGGACTCCAGCGATGATGCCCGGACCTGCTTGGGCCTTCAACCGGTCCGCCAGCCCCATGGAATCCGCGGCTAGGCCGTTGGTGGCCACGATCGTGGGGTCGGCGGTGATGTTGACAGCCGGCAAGGACTCGGCGAGAACTTGTCCGTTCCGGTCCGTGATCGTGCCGCGGGTGGCGGGAAGCTGCTGAACGTCGGGGATCAGCGCCTGGCTGGCGTTGCCGTCCAGATCAAGGCCCTGAACTGACACACACTTCAGTCCCAGAATGAGGGCGACGGCTAGGAAAGCGAACAGCAGAATCATCATCCTGGTGCGCGGAGAGCCAGGTTTGACCCTCCAGGGGTCCTTCTTGGAGGTGTGCCTGCGCGTGGTTGAACGCTGAGGTGTCGAAGAACTTGTGGTCACGGCTGGGTCCCTTCTGCCGTTGTCGGATCGGTCTGACCTGTTGCATCAGGCGGAGTGTCCGCAGGAGGAGCCGTGTCCGCCGGTGGCGCTGTGTCCGCGGGAGGAGCCGTGTCCGCAGGAGGAGCGGCATCAGCGGCTGTGGCGGTGTCGTCCGCCGGTACGGTGTCCGTGACAGGATTGGTGTCCACCACAGGTGACACCGCGACGATGGCAGGAGGAGCCGAGATGATGGGGACCTCAGTGCCCCTCACCGGCAAATCTGTGCCTGTGACCTGGCCCGTGGGCAAGGTGATGAAGGTCGAGTACGGATTGGCGACCATGCCCAGGCTGGACGCCGAGTACGCTAACTGCTGCGGAGTGGACTGCTTATCCAGGGTCGTCGACAAGATGGCCTGTTGAGCACTGAGTTGGTCGTTTTGCGCCTGGAGGGCCCCCAGTTCGAACCCCAGTTCCTGGATCCTCGTCTGCAACACCAGATGTCCGACCATCCCCACGGCCAGCAGAGCCAGGATCAGGACGGGAAACACCCCTTTCGGCCAGGCATGCGAACGCCCCGGAGCCGGAACGGTCCGTAACGTGACCCGTTTCGTCCTCGGGGTGGTTTCTTGTTGTTCGAGTGCACTCATGCTTCCTCCTTCAGCCTCTCGACAGCCCTGAGCCGGGCGGACCTGGCTCTCGGGTTGCTCGTCACCTCCACTTGGGATGGCTTGAGCGCACCCCTGGTCACCGGACGGAACCGGGCCCGCCGGGCTTCTGGCACAACGGCCAACCCCGGTGGCACGTGATCTGAACAGGCGTCCGCGAACCTCTGCTTGACGAACCGGTCCTCGCCCGAGTGATAGCTGAGCACTGCAATCCGCCCGTTCACGCGCAGAAGGTTCATGGCAGCAAGCAAAGCCTCTTCCATGCTGCGGCGTTCGTCATTGACCTCAATCCGCAAGGCCTGGAAAACACGCTTGGCCGGATGACCAGTCCTGCCCCGGGTGACAGGCACAGCAGCCGAGACGACTGCGGCCAATCGCGCCGAGGTCGAGATGGCTTCTACATCCCGTGCGGCGACGATGGCGCGGGCGATGCGAGTCGCATGCTGCTCATCTGCGTACACCCGGAAGATGTGGCTCAAATCCTCCACCGAATAGGTGTTCACGACATCGGCTGCCGTCAGCTTGGTCGGATCCCCATCCATGCGCATCGACAGGTTCTCCACAGTGGTGGGGTCGAGGCCCTCTGGCCCGTCCTGTTCTGGCGAAGAACCAGAGGCATAGGAGAAACCGCGCTCAGGTGAATCGATCTGCAACGAGGACAAACCCAAATCGAACAGTACGGCGTCGGCCCGGCGCGACCCCAAGATGACACCGATCCGATCATAGGTGGACTCGTGGACCTCCAGCCGGTCGGCGAATCCCGCCAGTCTGGTCTTGGCCACCTTGATGGCTTGGGGATCCCGGTCCAGCCCGATGAGGTTCAGTGAGGGAAAGCCGTCGAGCAAGGCTTGGGCATGTCCGCCCAATCCCAGAGTCGCGTCGACCATGACGGCGTCAGGGCCTGCCACGGCAGGTGCGAGCAGGGTGACAACCTCCTCGCACATGACAGGCACATGCTCGTACGAGGTTTCCATCTCAGCTCCTTGGAACAATCTCTCCGTCGAAATCCGCGAACTTGTCGTCCAGGGTCGCGGAATAGGCCTCCCACCGTT
>WREX01000189.1 GCA_009779115.1 Propionibacteriaceae bacterium | reverse complement strand
CTGGGTCGTCCAATCCGCTGAAGAACAAGGTCGCTTCCATCACGAGGGATCAGGTTCGCGAGATTGCTCAGACCAAGATGCCCGATCTCAATGCCAACGACATTGAAGCAGCCATGAAGATCGTCGAAGGTTCTGCCCGCTCCATGGGCGTTACCGTCGACTGAGCGACCACACTCTTCGTGGGAGGGGAGCGCCCCCGTACCACACCTGGACAGTCACCATACGAGGTGACACACACTGAAAGGAACCAGTCATGAAGCGCAGCAAAGCTTATCGCGCGGCCAATGCCCAGCGTGATCCCAATAAAACACAAACCACAGCCGAAGCCATCACCCTTGTCAAGAAGATGGCCTCAGCGAAATTCGACGAAACCATCGAAGTGGCCATGAGGCTCGGAATCGATCCCCGCAAGGCGGATCAGATGGTGCGCGGCACAGTCAATCTTCCTCACGGGACAGGCAAGACGGCACGGGTTCTCGTCTTCGCTACCGGTGAGAATGCGGCTGCGGCTGAGGCAGCCGGGGCCGACGAGGTTGGCGCCGACGAATTGATCGAGAAAGTGGCCGGAGGCTATCTCGACTTCGACGCAGTGGTGGCGACTCCTGATTTGATGGGCAAGGTCGGCCGACTGGGCCGTGTGCTCGGCCCGCGTGGCCTGATGCCCAATCCCAAGACCGGAACGGTCACCATGGATGTCGCGAAGGCCGTCACCGATATCAAGGGCGGCCGGATCGAGTTCCGTGCCGACCGCCAGGCCAACCTCTGCTTCATCATCGGGAAAGCCTCCTTCTCCGACGAGCAACTAGCCGAGAACTTCCATGCCGCGGTCGACGAGATTCTCAGGCTGAAGCCCAGTACGTCCAAGGGCCGTTACGTCCGCAAGATCACCCTGGCCTCCACCATGGGCCCAGGTGTCCAAATCGATCCTCAGCGCCGGACTTCCACCGAGGCCTGAGAACCCTTCCCACAGCTCCCCCCGCTGTCCACCCATCCACTCATCCGACCAGGCGCAGCCTCCGAGGAGATGTCCATGATTACCAGGGATGGTGCGATAGCCGCACTGAACGATCCGCAAGCCCCGCCAGGAGTTCTGGCTGAGATCGCGGGAGCCTATCCAGATCTCAGGACCGGTGTGGCTGTGCATCCACACTCCTATCCAGAGCTGTTGGGCTGGCTGGCGAGTCAGGGTGATCCGGCCCTGACATCGACGGTGCAAGGCGTCATGGTGAGCCGTCAGGCGCCACCGGTGTCCATGCCGGCCCCAGTCATGCCGGCCCCAGGCGTGCCACCGATGGGTATGCCGCCGATCGGCCAACCTGGAGCGTACCCGGGACCGGGAGGGTATCCGCAGCCCGGCGCCTATCCGGGACCTGGTGGGTATCCGCAGCCCGGTGGCTACCCTCAACCTGGCGCCTATCCGCAGCCTGGTGGGTATCCCGGTGGGCATCCAGCCTTCTCCGATGGGATTTCGGGAGTCCAGAAGGCGCTGGATTCACTCACGGGTTTCGAAGGCAAGCCGATCGTTCGCTTCCGCGATCTGTTCAGCGACACCCTGAAACGCCATGCGCGCGCCGACATGGACTCGCTGATGTACTCCGGCACTGAGGCGATGCACAATGACCGGCAGTGGCGGCTTCCCTGGTTGTATTCCCGGGTCTTCCTGGTCTTGCTTGCCTCGTTCATCTTGCTCTGGATCCTGGTGTGGATTTTCGGTGACCAAGCTGCCAATGCGATTCCGGGTTTCATTTTCACCGGAGCACTGGTGATGCCCGCAACCGTGATGTTCTTTTTCTGGGAACTTAACCAGGCAAAGAACGTCAGTCTCTTCGATGTTCTGAGGATCTTTTTCTTTGGTGCGGCCATGTCACTTTTGCTGGTGTTCATCGTCGGGTCGGTGACCAGCCTCTTCGAGAACGGCACTGATGACATTTTCAGTGCCGCTGTGGTGGCTGTGTTCACCGGGATCACAGAGGAGTTCGCCAAAGTAGCAGCCGTCTTCATCCTGGTGAGGAAGTTCCAGGGATGTCTGATCTCCAACGGGCTTCTGATCGGAGCCATCGTGGGAACCGGATTCGCTGTCTTCGAGACTATGGGGTACGGCACCACCGCTTGGCAGCAGGGTGTTTTATTGAACACCTTGGTGTACCGCGGTCTGTTGTCAGTCGGGGGTCACGTCGCGTGGGCGCCTATCGCCGGGGCCGCCATCATGCTGGCCCAAGCCCCAGGTTCCACGAAGGTGAGTTTGAAAACCATGTCCTGGGGGAAATTCCTCCCGCTCTTCTGCGTTCCTGTCGTCCTGCACACCCTGTGGGACTTCACCGCCTTCACCGTGAATAGCGAAGTGGTGGGCGATCTGGTGTTCGTTACGCTGATCGTCGTGGCTTGGGTATTCCTCGTGCGATTGATCAATTCTGGTTTGCGCCAGTACGCGGGGCTGATGTCCCAGAACTCGTGACGGGTGAGTTTGACGTCCTTGAGTGACCGGCGTACTCTTTTATGAGCCGAAAACCGCCGGTCGCTAGCGTGGGCTAGCCGAAGAATCCTCAAAGATTGGCCCGCGCAGGTGACGAGATAGCGTATCCATACGTGCCCTGACTCCCTGTGCGAAGCCAGGGCTTTTTCATTGTCCACGCACCGTGCCCGTGAGGTTTGTGGCATCAATCAGGAAGGAGACCTCATGGCGAGGCCAGACAAGGAGGCGACTGTCAAGGAGCTGAGTGAGAAATTCAGTTCGTCGGCGGCTGCCGTCCTGACCGAGTACCGGGGCCTGTCGGTCAAGGCGCTCAAGAATCTGAGGCGTTCCCTGGGCGCTGACGCCACGTACTCTGTGGCGAAGAACACCCTGACGCTCATCGCTGCCCACGATGCCGGGATCGAAGGACTCGATGACCAGCTGACTGGCCCAACAGCAATTGCCTTCATCACCGGTGACGTCGCCACGGTGGCGAAAGGGATGAGGAACTTCGCCAAGGACAACCATGCGCTGGTGATCAAGGGCGGATACATGGACGGAAGAGTCCTGGACGCCGATTCGGTCAAGAAGCTCGCGGACCTGGAATCCCGCGAAGTTCTGTTGTCCAAGATGGCTGGTGCGTTGAACGCCAACCTGTCCAAGGCAGTGTATCTTTTCGCCGCGCCGCTCAGCCAAGCAGCCCGGGCGATTGCCGCGTTGCAGGACGCAGCCGGTTCCAATCCCTCGCTGATCGCAGGGAATGATTCCGGAACCCCGGCCGTCGAAGCGGCCCCAGAGGCGTCAGCCTCAACCCCAGCAGCAGATGCTGCCGATCAAACCCCGGCAGAAGCTGCCGCAGAATAGGAAGGATGCCGCAATGGCAAAGCTCAGCAACGAGGAACTCCTCGACGCTTTCAAGGAAAT
>WREX01000188.1 GCA_009779115.1 Propionibacteriaceae bacterium | reverse complement strand
GCATCCCAGAGACTCGACTTCACCGTCCTGCCCGAGCGCGGGGACGACGCCACCGACGGACGCGAGCAAGCCAGCGCCGTTCTCACCCGACTGGCCCAATCGCTGCTGGTGGCCAGCACCGGCAGGTTGACCATGAATCAGGTGGTCGGCCAGGTTGACCAGGCTCGCGAGTTACTGGCCCGCGGTTTCGAGGCCGATCAGCGGCTGAAGCAAATAGGCATTGAAGTGGTCGACCTCCACGTCCTGGCTATCCGTGCGCCGGCGGACCTCGAAAAGGCCTTGCAGACGCCCTTGCGCGAACAGATTCAATCGGATGCTGACAAGGCCACATACGAGCGCCGAGCCCTGGCGGTGGAACGCGAGCGCACCATCTCGGAGAACGAGTTGGCCTCCAAGATCGAGCTGGCGGCCCGGACGAATCAATTGGTCGAGCAAGAGGGGGCCAACGCGCGCCTCAAGGCAGAGACCGAGGCGGCGGCTGAGCTGATCACCAGCCGAGGACAGGCCGAGCAGCATGTCATCGCGGCGCAAGCCGAGGCAGACTCGGTACGTCTGGGTGGCGAAGCCGACGCGCAGCGACAAGCGGCGTTGATGGCATCGTACAGCGGCGTCGACATTGCCCTCCTGCGGGCACTGGCGTTGCGTGATCTGGCTCAAAGCGTCCACGACATGACGTTCGGCGACATCACCATCACCCCTGACTTGCTGAGCAAAGCACTTCAAGCTTGGAAGGCCTGACATGGACGAGTACAAGGGACAACGGCGCCGGGCCGTGATCGTCCACCGGCGTACGGAGCTAGAAGAGTTGCTCGATCGTCACGTGACCCGAGGCCAGGTCGAGTTCTTCCTGGCCTCGCGCGGCCGATCCCTGGCCAATGTCCAATCCAGCCACGACCGCATCACCCAAGCTCGTCGCGACGTCGTGCACGGGTTGCCCAACGATTGGGTGGTGGCCGACGTAGAACGAGCCGATCTGGACCGCTTCCTCTTCGCGCCAGAAGACGTGATCGCCGTGATCGGCCAGGATGGTTTGGTGGCCAATGTCGCCAAATACCTGGCCGGTCAATTAGTGATCGGCATCGATCCCGAGCCCGGACACAACGCCGGAGTGTTGGTACGCCACGACGCGGTTGAGGGACTGGATCTGTTGTTGCAACCGGCATCGGCCAAGGTCGCGTACTTGGCAACAGTGGAATTGCGCGCCGATTCGGGCGAAACGATGGTTGGCCTGAACGAGGTGTATCTGGGGCAACCGACGCACCAGTCTGCCCGGTACGTGATCACCACCGAGTCGGGACGCGAACGCCAATCGAGTTCGGGTGTCATCGTCGCAACAGGTGCAGGCTCAACGGGTTGGTCCGCGTCCCTGGCCCACGACCGTGGCATTGGCGGGCTACCCACCATGACAGACTGGACGCTGGCCTGGTTCGTCCGAGAGGCCTGGCCATCCCCAACCACGGGCGTCCAACTGACCTCCGGCCTGCTATCCCTTGACCAGAAGCTGACCATTGAGGTCGAGTCAGACGAACTAGTAGCCTTCAGCGACGGCATCGAGTCCGATCGCCTCCATGTGTCCTGGGGCCAATCCATCGAGGTGGGCACTGGCCAAAACCCCGTCCGGCTAGCACTGTGAGGAGTGTGATGAGCGAGTAGATACTCAATGTTGAGGTGATAACGGTGTATCCACATCATCGGTACGGTGTCAACTGGATCATGTCTGGGCTCGTTTTCACGCACATGGATCAGCATAGAATGATGCTAGAATTGATGAGAAAAGGACTGGAATGCGTACAACCATCACCCTGAACGACGAATTGGTCGAACGTGCCTCTGAGCTGACAGGCATCACGAATCGAAATGATGTGATCAGAGGAGCGCTTGAGACGCTGATACGCGTCGAATCAGCCAGACGGCTGGCCGCCCTCGGTGGCTCCGACCCACAGGCACAGGCCCCACACAGACGGTCTCAGCCGTGATTCTCGTCGACACATCGGTGTGGATTGATCACCTTCATGTGATCGAGCCCGCACTCGTGAAGGCTCTTGAGGCTGACCAGGTAGCAGTACATCCCTCTGTGATCGGTGAACTGGCTTTGGGTAGCATCGCCAACCGTGCCGAGGTTCTTGCTCTCCTGTCTCGCCTGCGGCTGGCGCCTTCTCTGACTCACCGGGAGTTGATCAGTTTCGTGAATACAATGGGGCTTTGGCGGCGCGGTCTCAGCCTGGTTGACGCCCACTTGTTGGGTTCTGCCAGGCTCATGTCAGGTGTCAAGCTCTGGACCAGAGACAAGCGCCTACAAGCCGGAGCCAGTCTGGCGTCCGTCACGCTCTTAACCGAGGAACCAGAATGTGACAATGAACCTGCCTGATTCTACGCTGAATGTTTCAGATGGGATGTACGAGCTGAGGACGCAGATGTTGCTGCTCTTGAGACGGTCGGCCCGTGCGGCTAGCACTGTGAGGACACTTCCGCCCAACGCCCTTGATCACCAACCCTCTTGGCTTGTTCTCGCATGCCGCGAATGGTCTCGTTGACGTACCGGACGCTCAGATTCCTGAGCGGAGTGTCCAGCTATCGTCGGCTACCACTGTGGCGACCCGATGAGTACTGTGGGATAGGTCCTCTGATACGCGCACGAAAGTGCAGACCATCTGACCTGTCAGAGACGCGTGGGAGGGACTACGATAGTTCGCGAGAGCGTTTCCAGCGTGGGTTATCTTCATCGCTTCACAACAATCCCGTTCGATAATGACGTCAACAAGGATGGGCACCATGGTAAAGACTCACAAACTCGTGGCAATGGCTGCGGTCGGAGCATTGATAGGCGGCTTCATGATCGGCACCGCCCCTCCCGCCCAATCGGCTGCGGGAGACCTCCATGTCACCAACCAGCAGGAACTCCTTGCTGCGGTGACCAGTGCGCAGGTCAGCGGGGAGCCGACTAATATCCTCTTTGACAACGATATTCAGGTGAATCAGACCATCGACATCCCGTCTGGTACAACGATCACCGTCACCGGGCCGTACAAGCTGGAGATGACAGCCGACCTGACGACCATCTGCGTCGAACAAGGTGCCAGCCTGACCATCGACGGCATCGATGTCACCACTGCTGCGGGTACCACCGGCACTGGCCTGGTCGTCGACGGGAGCCTGACACTGGCGAGTGGATCCATCACCAACAACGTTAACGACAACGAAGGTTTTAGTGGGGGCGTCACGGTCAACGCGCCCGGCAGCTTCACCATGACCGGTGGCACGATCTCAGGAAACACCGCTGGCGCCATCCCTGCAACCATTACCGATTGCGGCGGCGGCGGGGTCCGCAACGATGGCGTTGGCGCCACCTTCACCCTGACCGGCGGCACGATTTCCGGCAACACCGCCGCGTACTCGGGAGGTGGCGTCTGCAATGCCAACGGCGCGACCTTCGTCATGGACGGCGGCGAGATCACG
>WREX01000187.1 GCA_009779115.1 Propionibacteriaceae bacterium | reverse complement strand
CACCTGGACCACCACCGACGGACAATCCGGAACCTTCACCACCACCACAACCTCCACCACCAACCCCAGCATCCACATCGGCGAACTCAACGTCGTCCTCACCACACCCAACCACTAACACAATGACCATGTTCCAAAACCTGACGATACGCAACGGCTCGCCTCCCCTCCACCCAGGAGCACCGTCCCTCGCTTCCACACCCACGCCATCACTTTCCTGATGCCCACACAGTGCCGCAGATCAGCAACAGATTCAGGAATGCCGGTAAGGTGATGGCGTGAGCATTGGACCAGACAATCCTGTGTGGGCCGCAGGAGCCGTTCCTCTGCGTGGGTCAGGCAAGGCCCGCGAGGTGGTCATCGTGCATCGGCCGGCCTACGACGATTGGACCCTCCCCAAGGGCAAAGCCCACCCCAGCGAGTTGTTGCCGACCACGGCAGTACGGGAAGTGGCTGAGGAATCTTCCTCACAAATCCGCTTGTCAGCCCCGCTGACTCCCCTTCGCTATCCCATCGGGCAAGCCACCAAGTACGTCTCGTGGTGGGTGGGGACCACGCTGTCCTGGGCGCCCCACATCGCCAACCCCGAAGTCGACCGCGCCCAGTGGGTGAGCCCCAACAAGGCCCTGAAGACACTGACCTATTCCGATGAGCGCGACATCTTGACCGAGGCGGTCTCGCTGCCCGACACCACCCCGCTGATCATCCTCCGGCACGCCAAAGCCCTTCGCCGGGAGGACTGGAACAAGAACGACGCCCTGCGCCCGCTCAGCAGCCGGGGCCGCGACCAACTGCCGTACGTGGATCAAGTCCTCAGACCCTTCGGCATCAAGAACGTCGTCTCCTCGACGTCGGCACGATGCGTCCAGACCGTCCATGCTTACGCCCGTACGATCAAGGCCGAGGTCACGACCGTCCACTCGCTGTGTGAGGAGAAGGCCACCCATGACGAGGTCAGCGCCTACATGGCCCGCCTGGCCAAGGCCGTCGGCGCCTCGGGCATCCCGACTGTTGTGTGCGGCCACCGCCCCGTCATCCCGTTCATGCTCGACCCCCTCGACATCCACGTCCGCCCGATGGCGACGGCGTCCTGCGTCATCGCCCACCTGGATGCACGCGGCACCGTGGTGCGCACCGAATGGCATGACACCTTGCGCGTGAAAATGTGAAACCCGGGTTCTACTAGAAACGGGGTCGCCTCCCGAAGGAGACGACCCCGCTGCTTGAGAGGGGCATCTCAAGCGGATTCCTGGTGCACTCTGCGCTCTTGTCGAGGCGGCGCTCCCAGGGCGATAACAGGGCTGCTGACACCCACCAACAGCACCTGCTACCGTCTTCGTTGACTCGCCACAATGGCAACGTGTCAACAGCTTCCGGACGATTACGGTGTCGTTTTCACTCACACACAGTCATCCACGACTCATGACCGGCCGTGGGGACCGTACGTCATATATGCTAGCACTTAGTCCCGAGTGAGGCCAGTCCTGGGATAGTTTTCTCCATGATCCGAACAGGGCTGACGAAAGATTCGTACGAGTCGACCTCACCGAGCACCGGACATCTGTCCGGTCTTGACATCGTCCACACATATGTGTCGTAGTACGGTGTGCGACAGCAACACCTCGGGGCGCCGCACACCGCACGATCAGGCACACGTCACATCAGCGTGCTGCCAAACTCACCGCTTTCCGGCACAAGGCGGAAATGCCAGCGAAGTCCCTGGCGGCCAGCAATTCGGGCGGGACCATCCACATGCTTCCCACAGCGGGGACGCACGGCAGCGCCAGATAGTCAGCCATCGTGGCTTCGGTGATCCCGCCGGCAGGCAAGAACTGGGTCGTGGCGAAAGCCTCGGACAAAGCCTGGATTCCAGCGACTCCGCCATAGAAATTGACCGGGAAGAACTCCACGGTGTCCAGCCCGAATGCCTGAGCGGCCATGATCTCCCCGGGAGTCACCGCTCCTGGAATCATCATCTTGCCGGCCAGTTGCGCTTCTCTGATGACATCTGCGCGCACACCAGGACTGATGAGAAAACCTGCGCCGGCCTCGACGGCCAACTCCACGTGGGCGGGAGACATGACCGTACCGGCGCCGACGGTCAACCCTTCAATATCACTCATGATGGCAATAGATTCTGCGGCGGCTTCACTGCGGAACATGACCTCAGCCACTGGCAGCCCCCCGTCAATGAGGGCTTGCCCAAGCGGCTGCGCATCTTCGGGATCGTGAATCACGATTCCGGGAATGACCCGATAGGCGAAAATATCCATAAGGACCTCCTGTGAGTTGGCAGCCGCCTTCGTTGCCATAGCAATCAGTGGACGACGATGGACGGCTGGCACAGCGATAGCAGAGGGGCTCTGGGGTCATCCCCCTGCGGCTTTCATGATAGTTGCCTCAATCATTGTAGGAGACCGGTGACGCATCCCGGATCACCATCCGAACCCCGGTCCGGGCACGGGAGGGCGATGCGGAAAGCACCACCGACTTCTGCCTACAAAGCTCTGACGATGTCCTCGACTCTTTGTTTGGCGTCGCCGAACAACATAACGGTGTTCTCCTTGAAGAACAACGGATTTTGAACACCGGCGTACCCGGTGTTCATCGACCTCTTGAAGACGATGACCGTGCCGGCCTCCCACACGTGCAGGACCGGCATCCCCGCGATGGGGCTGGACGGATCGTCGAGAGCTGCGGGGTTGACTGTGTCATTGGCGCCGATGACGAGAACGACATCAGTGTTGGCGAAGTCGTCATTGATCTCGTCCATCTCCAAGACGATGTCGTAGGGAACCTTGGCCTCGGCCAGCAGCACATTCATGTGGCCCGGCAGACGGCCCGCCACGGGGTGGATGCCGAAGCGGACCTGGATTCCTGCGGCACGCAGTTTGCTGGTCAGATCAGCGACGGCGTTCTGCGCCTGCGCGACAGCCATGCCGTACCCAGGAGTGATGATGACCGAACTGGAGTTCTTGAGCAGGTCGGCCGCCTCGGCAGCCGTGGTCTCGCGATGCTCGCCGTAGTCCTTCTCCTCCCCTGTGACATCTCCGTCGGAGCCGAAACCGCCCATGATCACCGAGATGAACGAGCGGTTCATCCCCTTGCACATGATGTACGACAGATAGGCGCCGGACGATCCCACCAGGGCACCGGTGATGATCAGCAGGTCGTTGTTGAGCGTGAAGCCCGCCGCGGCGGCCGCCCAGCCTGAGTACGAGTTCAGCATCGAAATGACGACCGGCATGTCGCCACCGCCGATACTGGAGACCAGGTGCAGGCCCAGTGCCAAGGACACCAGCGTCATGAGGACCACTTGCCACAGATGCGGGTCGATGACGAACCATACTGTCAAGGCGATGATCACCACGACAGCGGCCAGGTTGATGAGGTTGTGATGGGGAAGCATCAACGGCTTCGACTTCATCTTGGCCGACAGTTTCAGGTACGCGATGATCGACCCGGTGAAGGTGACGGCGCCGATGAAGATGCCGATGAACAGCTCGCCACGATGCAGCCCGTCTGGTGGAATCGGTTCCATGTAGGCGTTCCAGCCGACCAGGACAGCGGTCAGGCCGACGAAGGAGTGCAGCAGGGCGATCAATTCCGGCATCCCGGTCATCTCCACGCGTACT
>WREX01000186.1 GCA_009779115.1 Propionibacteriaceae bacterium | reverse complement strand
GCGGCCATGCGCCCGGAGGCCGGCACCAGGTGACGGCGGTCTGCCAGTCGGCGTGCCAGTTCGTTGAGGCTGATGACCGTACTGGAAGCCTTCTCAGCAGCACCCAGGGCGACGAAAATCTGGGCTGCGCCGGGGACGACGAAGTCGGTGGCCTGCCCCTCCAGGCTGCGCTCGAAGGCGCGGCGCAACTCGGGCAGGAAGTGCAACGGACCGCCCAAGAAGATGACCTTGCCGCGTACGGGACGGCCTTGGGCCAGCCCGGAAATGGTCTGGGTCGCCACGGCCTGGAAGATGGAAGCGGCCAGGTCTTCGTGGCGGGCGCCCTCGTTGATCAGCGGTTGGAGGTCCGACTTGGCGAAAACCCCGCAGCGCGAGGCGATGGGGTACAGATGCAGATGGCCCTCCGCCAGCTCGTTCAGCCCGGACGCGTCAGTACGCAGAAGTGTTGCCATTTGGTCGATGAAGGCTCCCGTGCCGCCCGCGCAGGTCCCGTTCATCCGCTGTTCGGGAACCGGATGGAAGTACGTGATCTTGGCGTCTTCGCCGCCCAATTCAATGGCGACGTCGACATCGGGGAAGTGGCGCTGAACGGCGTAGGTTCCGGCGATGACCTCTTGGATGAACTCAACGTCCAAGGCCTGCGCGATCCCGAGCCCGCCAGAGCCGGTGAAGGCCACGGCGGCGTCGACATCCGGGTAGGCTTCGGCCAGTTCGTCGACTAGTTTCACGAGTTCTGCCTGGACGTCCGCGTTGTGCCGGCGGTATTCCTGATGGACGATCGCCCCGTCTTGAACGAGGACCGCTTTGAGGGTAGTTGAACCGATGTCCAACCCCAGAGCAGCTGTATGACGCACGTCGTACTCCTTCACACTCACGTACCTACGCTACCGTAATGTCGGATTAAGGTCACGGATTTATCGGGCTCAGGTCCGCAGATCGGGAACTTTTTTGTGGCATCGCCAAGTTGCTACGGCGCTGTCAGAATCTCGGCGCCATCGCTGGTGACGACCAGGGTCTGCTCGAATTGGGCGCAGCGGGACAGGTCGTTGGTGACCACCGTCCACTGGTCGGACCAGACGTGGGAGTGATAGTCGCCGATGGTCAGCATGGGCTCGATGGTGAAGGTCATGCCCTCTTCGATCACCGTGGTCACATCGGGCTGGTCATAGTGCAGGACGATCAGGCCGGAATGGAAAGCTTCATTGACGCCATGGCCGGTATAGTCGCGCACGACGCCGTACCCGAAACGTTTCGCGTACGACTCGATGACCCGTCCGATGACGTTGAGTTGGCGACCGGGTTTGACGGCCCGGATGCCCCGGTTCATCGCCTCCCTGGTCCGGTCCATCAGATCGGTGGACGCCTGGTCGAGCGTACCGCAGCCGAAGGTCATGCAATTGTCGCCGTGGACGCCGTTCTTGAACACCGTCACGTCGATCTTGACCAGGTCACCGTCGTCCAGGGGCCGCATGTCGGGGATGCCGTGGCAGATCACCTCGTTGACCGATGTGCAGCATGACTTGGGGAAACCCCGGTAACCCAGCGTCGACGGATACCCTCCGTTGTCGCAGATGAAGTCGTGGATGACTGCGTCGATGGCGTCCGTGGTGACTCCCGGCTGGATCATCGCCGCACCTTCGAGGATGGCCAGATGGGCGACCCGTCCCGCCTCGCGCATCTTCTCCACCGTTTCCGGGGTTTGCACGTCGGAACCGTGATAGATCTCGGGGCCGGGCTTGTCCACGTACACCGGGCGTGGGATCGAGGAGGGCACCAGCCGACGGGGTGACACCGGGAAGGGTTGGATTGGATTCACGGTCCACCATCGTACGCCTTGACTGCGTCACGTGCTCGTAACAGGTCTGAACCAGAATGGGGCCATGGATAAGCAGACCGAGTTTGTTTTACGCTCCATGGAGGAGCGAGAGGTCCGGTTCGTACGCCTGTGGTTCACCGACGTGTTGGGTTTCCTGAAATCGGTGGCGATCTCCCCGGCTGATGTCGGGGCGGCTTTCGAGGAGGGGATCGGCTTCGACGGGTCGGCCATCGAAGGTTTCGCCCGGGTCTACGAATCCGACATGATCGCCCGGCCTGATCCGTCGACCTTCCAGATCCTGCCCTGGCGCGACCAGGACAAACCGACCGCGCGCATGTTCTGCGACATCGCCCTGCCCGACGGGTCGCCTTCCTACGCCGACCCGCGCTATGTGCTCTCCCGCGCCGTCAAGCGGGCCGCCGAGCAGGGCTACACCTTCTACACCCACCCCGAGATCGAGTTCTATCTGTTCGTTCCGCCGGTCAACCCGCCCCATCCTCCTACCCCGCTTGACAACGGGGGATACTTCGATCACAGCAGTTCGAAGGAGGGCTCCGACTTCCGGCGGCGGGCTATTTCGACCCTCGAACAGATGGGGATTTCGGTCGAGTTCTCCCATCACGAGGCAGGCCCCGGCCAGTACGAAATCGACCTGCAGTACGCCGATGCTCTGTCCACCGCCGACAACATCATGACCTTCCGGGTGGTCATCAAGGAGGTGGCCGCGCTGTACGGCATGTACGCCTCCTTCATGCCGAAGCCGCTGGTCGACGCGCCGGGTTCCGCGATGCACACCCACATGTCGTTGTTCGAGAAGGACGTCAACGCCTTCTACGACGCCTCGGACGAATACCATCTGTCGCGCACCGGGCAGCAGTTCGTGGCCGGGATCCTGGCCCACGCGGGCGAGATCACGGCGGTGACCAACCAGTGGGTGAATTCCTACTCCCGGCTGGCCTATGGGGCTGAGGCTCCGGCGTACGTCTGCTGGGGCCGGAACAACCGCTCGGCACTGGTGCGGGTTCCCGGTTACAAGCCCAACAAGGGAGCTTCAGTACGGGTGGAGTTGCGCTCCATCGACACCGGAGCGAATCCGTACTTGGCCTATGCGTTGATGCTGAACGCCGGGCTGGACGGGATCGCCCAATCCATGGACCTGCCGATGGGCGCCGAGGACGACGTGTGGAGTCTGACCGACCGCGAGCGCCAGGCCATGGGGATCACGCCGCTGCCCAAGAGCCTGGATGAGGCGTTGAACCTGATGGAGCACTCGGAGTTGGTGGCGGACACGCTCGGGTCGCATGTTTTCGACTATTTCTTGAAGAACAAACGGGCGGAGTTCGAGCAGTACCGCCGCCAGGTGACACCGTGGGAGTTGGGCGAACTGCTGACCGTGTTGTGAATCAATTCACACGAGGTAGCGGTACAAGGTGCTCGTGGGATCGACGATCTCGGCGGTGAGAGGGCTCTCAGCCAGGCGGGCCAGCAAAGCAGGATAGTCGTCGGGGTTACCGAGTTCGATACCGACCAGGGCCGGTCCCATCTCCCGGTTCGACTTCTTCGTGTACTCGAACAAGACGATGTCGTCGTCCGGGCCGAGGACCTCGTTGAGGAAGCGGCGCAGGGATCCGGGTTCTTGGGGGAAGGTGACAAGCAGGTAGTGCTTGCGACCCTCGTGGACCAGTGAGCGTTCGATCACTTCAGAGTATCGCGAAATGTCGTTGTTGCCGCCGGAGAGGACGCACACGACCGTTTGCCCAGGGGTGACGGTGAGGGTCACGTCGTGGGGGCCGCCCTTCAGGACGCTGCTGGCCAAGGCTCCGGCT
>WREX01000185.1 GCA_009779115.1 Propionibacteriaceae bacterium | reverse complement strand
TGTCTACCGGACGCGGGTGTGGCAACTGCCGGAAGGCGGCCGGGAAGCCAAGGGCGGCCATGTCGCCGGGCTGCTCAGCTTCGCGCCGGATGAGAAGATCGCCCAGGTGCTGACGTTGGCGACATACCAAGACGCGAGTTATTTGCTCTTGTCAACGCGCAAGGGCTTGGTCAAGAAGACAGAATTGAGCCAGTACGATTCCGCCCGCCAGACCGGGTTGATCGCGGTCAACTTCCGCGACGAGGACGACGAACTGATCGGCGCCGGTCTGTGCGACGCGACCGACGACGTACTGCTGATCTCGCGCAAGGGCCAGGCGATCCGGTTCTCGGCCGATGACGAGCAACTGCGACCGATGGGCCGGGCGACCTCCGGTGTGACGGGCATGCGCTTCCGCGACGACGACTGCCTGCTCTCGATGGCCGTGATCGGATCGGGTTCTGGTGAAGAGGACCTGTTCGTGTTCACGGTGACCGACGGCGGGTTCGCCAAACGGACGACTGTGGCCGAATACCGCCAGCAGGGACGCGGCGGCCTGGGCATGCGGGCCATGAAATTGAACGAGGATCGCGGCCAGTTGGTCGGCGGTCTGATCGTCGGGGAAACCGACGAAGTCATCGCGATCAAGACCTCGGGACAGATCATCCGGGTCAGTGTGGCAGATGTGGCGGTCAAGGGTCGTGATACCATGGGCGTGAAATTTGTTGGTTTGCGTGGCGACGACCAAGTTGCTGTGATTGCACAATATCCGGACACGGGAGATGACTCCCAGGAGGCTGAGCAATCAGATTCTTCCGAAGAGGAAGACGGCACGTTGACCAATGATGAGGTGGAAGGCCGGGAGAACCCTGAAGACATGCCCAGAAGGCAATTCGGGGGAGACGACCCAGGCCTGAATCGGGTAGAGTCATGATGAATGCGTCTCTGAATGTGGGAGTTGGTCCACAAGCGGGGATCCGCATCCTTCACAGCAGTGTTGTACGATCGAGAACGGGAGTGTGACGATGACGGATCTTGAGCGGGTCGACCCGTCGACTGCTGACCGTCCGCCGCAGGACCCCAAGCCCAGCGTCGGAAAGAGCATTGTCGCCAGTTTGAAGAATCGTGGCCAGCGGCTGAAAGCACAGTTGACCACCCCCGCCTCGGCGCCCGCCGATTCCGTGTCTGAAATGAGTTCCCAGTCGCTGACGACTGGGGTCACGAGTCCGTCTCCCCTTCCCGTGGCCGATATCCAAGCCACTCAGGGCGCGCCTATGACCCAGAGCGCGCCTACCACCCAGGGCGCGCCCGTGACCCAGGACGCGCCTGCCACCCAGGGCGCGACCAGTATGCAGGGCGCGCCCGCCTCCCCCCCTGCTCCTGGTGAGACGCAGCCTCCTGCTGCTGCGGCCGTACCCGGCAATGAAAATCCTGAGACAGGGTCCCCATCCACACCCCCAGTGCTAGAAATGACCATGCCCACACCAACTCTGACTCCGCCGAGCGTATCAACCCCGAGTGTGGCTGCGCCGAGCGTCCCCCCGCCAACCGTCCCTGTGCCGATGCCGCCTGTGCCTATGGCCCCTCCGTCAGGATATGTGGGGTCCGTGGCTGGTGGCGCCGTCCAGTTGTCCGGGCAGATGCCCAAGTCCGCGCCCGTCAAATCAGCCGCGCGCCCCAAGCCAGGCCGGCAGAGCCGTCGGGCCCGGCTGCGTGTGTCCCGTGTCGACCCCTGGTCGGTGATGAAGACAGCTTTGCTGTTCTCGGTGGCTGCGTGGATCATCTTCATCGTCGCCACATGGGTTGTTTTCACGGTCTTGGACATGACAGGGTTGTACGACGCGATCAACTCCACGGTGGCTCAGGTCTTTGCGTCGCCTGACCAGACGAGCACCTTCAACATCAAGACTTACATCAACACCACCCGTGCGACAGCCTTGGCGGCTCTGGTGGGCGCGGTCAACGTGGTCATTATGACCGCCTTGGCGACCATCTTCGCCTTCCTCTACAACCTGTCCGCCGTCGTCATGGGCGGCATCGAAGTCACGATGGCTGAGGACTGACGCTCACACCAGGTTCGACACTCACACCAGTTTCGTTCGCTCCCGGGTCGTGCGCGAAGTAATCTCGTACGATGTCGCGTTCGTCCATCGGGTGGTCGACGCCCCAGATTTCCTCCCAGGTCACGCTGCCTTTTCCAACTAGCAGGACGAGGTCGTGCGGCTCGGCCAGGCGTAGCATGGCGGGAATCGCCTCGTGGCGGTCGCGGATCACTTCGTACTTGCCCTGGCCGCCCGCGCGTTCGATGCCGGTGGCCACGTCGGCGATGATCTGGTCGGGGTCGTCGGATCGGGGGCTGGCGTCGGCCAGGATGGTGTAGCTGGACTCCCGGGCGAGGATTTCCCCGCAGTCGAATCGGCGTACTGAGGAACGATCACCTTCCAAACCGAAGACGGTCAGGATTCGGCGCGGGGAGTAGGCTTTCACGGCTTCGAAGAGGGCTGCCAGCGAAATTTGGTTGTGGGCGAAATCGATCAGGATCGTGTAGGGCGCGGGGATGTCGAGCATCTCGGTACGGCCGGGGACTCGCGCGTTCGCCAAGCCCGATTGGCTGGCTGAGAAGGGCAATCCCAGGATGTCCGCCACGGCGATGGCCGCCAGGGCGTTGGAGATGTTGTAGCTGCCCGGCATGTGGATCGTGAACTCACCGGTTGCTGTTGGTGTCCGGCAGGTGAAGGTGGTCTGGAAGGTGTCGGAGTCGTAGGAGACATTGGTCGTCTCCCCGTGGTAGGTGGAGGGGGTTGCGAAGCCGTACGTACGGATCGGGCAGATGACTCCGGAGACGATCTGGGAGTACAAGGCTGCATCCCTGTTTACCACGACAATGTCGCTTTGGGCGAAAATGCGCTTCTTGCACATGAAGTATTCCGTGAAATTGGCGTGCTCGGTCGCGGAGATGTGATCGCGGGCGATGTTGGTGTAGACGCCGACATCGACCTGGATGCCGTCGGTGCGGTGCATCGCGAAACCCTGGCTGCTGGCTTCGAGGATGGCGATGTCGACCCCTTCTTTGACCATTCCGGCCATCATGTGGTGCAACTCGTAGGACTGGGGGGTTGTGTTGTGGAGTTTCACGAACGTGCTGCCGTAGTAGGCCCCGGTGGAACCGATCAAGCCGACCTTTTTGCCGGCTGCTTCACAGATCGCCTTGATCATGTAGGAAACTGTTGTTTTGCCTTTTGTTCCGGTGATGGCCACGACGGTCATTTTGCGGTCCGGGAAGTCGAAGAAGCGTTGGCTCATCAGGGCTAGGGCGTGGTGGGCATTGTCCACGCGGACCACATCCACGTCGGTTCCGATTCCCGGGTCGTCGGGCCAGCGCTGAACGACGAATTGGCGTACACCTCTGGCGTAGGCGTCTGCGATGAAGAGGTGGCCGTCGACATGCCGGCCGGGCAGGGCCACGAACAACTTCCCGGGCGCTGCCTGGGTGGAGTCGTAGACGATATCGTCGATAAGGGCCTGTGGGTCTCCGAGGAGGAATTCCGACGACAACCCCTGTGTCAGGGCTGCCAGTGTGATCGTCATGTGGTACCTACTAGTGTGCGAGAGGGAAACCCAGGGCAAAGGTCGTGCCGTGGCTGGACGTGGACTCCAGACGGATTTCGCCGCCGAAGCGGTGGGCCACTTCCGA
>WREX01000184.1 GCA_009779115.1 Propionibacteriaceae bacterium | reverse complement strand
CTCACCCGCGTACTTGGCTGAGATCGCTTCCAGGATGGGGCCGACGTACTGGTAGGAGTGAGGCGAACCTCCGGGCATGATGGCTGGGCCTTCCAGAGCGCCGACCTCCCCGCCGGAGATTCCTGCGCCGACGAAGTGGAGGCCCGTTTGGCGCAGGGCGGCTTCACGGCGGCGAGTGTCCTGGAAAAAGGAGTTGCCGCCGTCAACGACGATGTCGCCCTCGCTGAGCAAGGGGACGAGTGCGTCGAGGGTGGCGTCGGTGGCTTGCCCGGCCTGGACCATCAGGATCATCCGGCGGGGGCGTTCCAGCGCAGCCACGAATTCCTCCAGGGTCTGGGCGGCGATGAACCCCTCGGCGGGGAAGTGGGCGGCGACTTCGAGAGTCTTCGCTGTCGTACGGTTGTAGATGGCCGTCCGGTAGCCGTGGTGGGCGAGGTTGCGGGCCAGGTTGGAGCCCATGACGGCCATGCCGATGACGCCGATCTGGGCGGATGAGTGGTCAGTGGACATTATGTGAGTCTTTCTTGTCGACTGTGGTCATGGAAGTATTCTCGTCCATCCGGACGCGCGGTGCTGGGTCTCACACGGATAGTCGCGTGACCAGGGCGCCCATCTGGTGTTGCGGAGTAGCAATGGATCGGTGGATTCGGGTTAACTGCGTTTGACCGGGCGGGGACCAGTGGAGTTGCGCACCATGAGTTTGACGGGGATGGTGAGAGGGCCGGTCACATGGGTCTTCGTACCGCTCAGCATCGCCATGACGTGTCTGACAGCCGTGTCGCCCAGGACTCCCATGGGTGCGGCGACGGTGGTCAGGGACGGTGTCACGAGGTCGGAGGAGAAGACGTTGTCGCAACCGATCACGGACAGGTCGTCGGGGACACTATATCCCCTGGTGGAAAGGGCTTTGATCAGGCCCATAGCGGTCAGGTCGTTGTAGCAGATCACCGCGGTGGCCCGCCGGGCGATGATCTGGTGGGCAGCCGAGGCCCCGCCGTCGACGGTGGGTGGGACGGGCCCGACCCGATGGGCGACGAATCCCATGGCTGCGGCGGCTTCGCGTACGGACAACCATCGCATGCCCGAGATCCAGGAGGCATCGGGCCCTGCGAGGTAGTGGACCGAGGAGTGCCCGAGTTGGAGCAAATGGGCCACGGCCTGCCTCATGCCGTGGGGGGTGTCGGGGACCACGCACGGCAGGCCTCCGACGTACCGATTGAGGATGACAACGGGTTGGCTCTTGGCCACCGACCTGAGGACGGTGTCGGACATCCGCGACGACGCCACGATCAGGCCGTCGACGAGGGGGAGCATCCGGTCCAGGTTGTGGCGTTCCCGGGCGGGTGACTCTTGGGCGTCCATCAGGATCATTGTGTAATCGTTTTTCGCGGCCTGGGTCTCGGCGCCTCTGAGGATTCCGAAGTAGAACGGATTGGCGGCGTCGGAGACGCTCAGCCCGATCGTGTGATGGCGCTCGGCGGGGTTGGCCCTAAACAGCGAGTCGCCCCGATAGCCCATGTCGTCGGCCACGGCCCGGACATGGTCTGCTGTGCGTACGGAGACTCTTCCCGGGCGGGAAAAGGTACGGGAGACAGTCGACGGGCTGACCCCAGCAGCCACTGCGACCTCATAGATAGTCACCGGCCTATCTGCGATCTCGTGTGTCACACGCACAACTCTACTGCGGGCGGCAACAGGCGGCAACCAGTCGATGACAACGGAATTAGATTGCATGTTAACATATGTTTGTCTCATGACAATGATGTCATGATGACATCTGATCTTGGTCGTCAGGTCAGGGATCGGGCCAGGTCTGAGTCGATGAACCACAAAGTACGGTTTCTTCCTCTCAGACCGGCTGCGGGAGTGCGGGCTGGGTCGTCCCCCCACAGGGCTCGGTTGACTGCCTGGGCTTTGCCGGTACCGGTCGCGAGCATCCACAATTGGTCGCATCGGGCGAGCAGGGGCCGGGTGAAACTCACGCGTTGAGCAGGGGGTTTGGGCGAGTCGGTCACGGGAACGACGCCGGGAGTGTCGATGCTCACCTGCGTACTCCCGGGAAACAGGGATGCGACATGACCGTCTGGTCCGATTCCCAGCAGGCTGACCTCGAACCACGGTGAGGGGATTGGGGTGGGGTTCGCCAGGTTCACAGTGGAGGAGTACGGGGTGTCGGAATGACGGGTGTCGATATGGTCAGTGTCGCTGTTCCGGGCATCTGCGTGGCGGGTGTCGCGGTTCTGTGTGGTGGGATGAACAGTGTCGTGCTCCGGAACGTCGGGGTGCGGGGTCTGGCGGTCTCGGATCAGCCGGGAGTTGTCGGGGGTTTCGTGGGTGGCGTCTCGGAGATGCAGGGTGTTGTCTTGGGTCTGCTGGGTTGGGTCCCAGGTTGCCTGGTGGGTGTCTCGGGTGTCGTGGGTTGTGTCCCAGGTCGTCCGGTGAGTGTCTCGGGTTTCGTGGGTTGTGTCCCGGGTGCCGCGAGTTGTGTCCCGGGTGTCGCGAGTGGTGCGCGCAGTTGCAGGGTTGGTGTCCCAGGTTCCATGGCGGGGGTGATGGGATTCGTGACTGAGGTCCTGGGATTCGTTGCTGGTGTCCGGGGATTCGTTGCTGGCGTCCTGGGTCTCGTCGTTGATGTGCTGTGTGTCCGCCCATTCCCGAAGTGAGTGAGCGTAGTGGTCTGCCGCTGCACGCACGTCGGATACGTGGTCAGGCCCCAGGACTCGATGAATATTGTCTTCCGGGATGCCCAACACTGGTGCTTGAGCGAGGACTGCCAGGTCGTTGCGATCTGGATCCGAGTCCGCGACGAACCTCTCGTCGGAGAACCAGAAGTGCACGCCCGTCCAGTCCACACCAGGAGCCAGCGGATGGGCGGCAATCAAGGGCCAGATGGCGGTGCCCAGCCCCCCGCCGGTCAGACTGACGTGCAGCGGATGGGTGACCGATTGCCTCTCGACCAGGTGGGTGATCAGCCGATTGGCGATTCCCACGGCGGTCAGCTCCTGGTTCAGATGGACAATGATCGTTGGTAGCGAGTCCATCATGGCCTCACTCTGTCGATGACGGTCCTGCTGATCCGCGACCGGTCAGTCGGCATGGGCGTCGCTCACATGGTCGGCCTGCGACAGCCAGGGCAGTCCCTGTTCGATCACCTGTCCGTACACGGTGTCCTCGCCGGGGCGGCGTAGTTCCTCGCTGAGGCATTCGGCCAGAGTACGGTGGCTGAGGCGGAATCGCTGATCGGGGGTGCCCGGCATGGTCAGGGTCGCCACGTCGGAGCCTTCGGGGCGGTTGATGGCGACCATTCCGGTCTGCCGGTGCAGTTCGACGCGGGTCATGCCGGTCGAGTCACGCTGATAGACCAGTTGGATCGTACAGTTCAGGCGCGTGCCCAGCCAGGCGGCCAGCAGGTGCGCGGAAGGGTTGTCGGCGTAGGTGTGGATGACGGCATGGGTGACCGGTTCGTACGGCGAGTGCTCCACGACGGCGGCCAAATGTGCCCGCCACCAGGTGATACGGGTCCAGGCGAGGTCGGTGTCGCCGGCGGTGTACCCGCGTTGAAGTTGGGCCAACCGCTCGTCCAAACTGCCGGGAGCCTTGAGGACGTTGGTCACCCGGTGGACCGCCAACGTACCCAAAGGGGTGGAAGCTGGCTGATCCGGCAGCCGGTCCGGCCACCAGGTCACG
>WREX01000183.1 GCA_009779115.1 Propionibacteriaceae bacterium | reverse complement strand
GGGGCTCAGGCGTCACCTCGGAATGATGGTGCCGACCCCGGTCCAGGCCGCCATGACGGCCCTGCTGGGCGATCAGACCCACGTCGACGAACAACGGGCACGCTACCTCGCCCGCCGGGCAATGATGTCGGAAGCCCTTGTCAATGCCGGATTCAGGATCGATCACTCGGAAGGCGGGCTGTACCTGTGGGCCACCCGCGGTGAAAACTGCCGCGCCACCTCACACTGGCTGGCTGAACGGGGGATCATCGTCGCGCCGGGAGATTTTTACGGTGAGGCCGGAACCAGTCACGTACGCATCGCCATGACCGCTACCGACGAGCGCATCGCCGCCGCCGCTGGCCGGTTGTGAGATCGGTGGGCTGGGGAAATCTATGTGCTAATGTGAGGCACACAATTCAATACCTGCCCAGCCAGGGGAAGTCGGTCCAATTCCGACACTGACCCGCAACGGTGGATCGGCAATCACTGCCGATGAGTCCGGATACCTGCCTGGGAAGGAGCGTTTCCTACCACCGAGGTCTGTGGAGGAATGTCTGAAGCAGACCAGCTTTTTGTGATATTCCTTTTTCGGATCGCTCACAGAAAGTTCATTGATGAAAACACCCTCTCGAGCAGTCGGGTTGATGACTGCCCTTTCTCTCACCCTCCTTGGCTTATCCGGGTCCTTGCCTGCCCAGGCCGCCAGCATCCCGGTGCAAGGCGCCGCCTGCCAGCCCGGCCAGGGCGTGACCGTCGCAGTCGACAATGAATCTGTTGTCGATGTGCGATGCGCGCCGGGCGCCAACGGAACCATTATGCAAGCATTCCAGGCCGCCGGATTCGATGTCGGCCTGGGCGACTATGGCATGGTGGCCTCCATTGACGGCCTCGACCTGCCGACCGCCTATCCGCAGGGATGGTGGGCTTTGTACACCTCCACGACCACCGGCACAGCTGCTGGGACCGCCAGTCCCACATGGGTTTTCGCACAGGTCGGGGCTGATAACGGGCCCGTGACCACAGACCAAGCGTACTTGTTCAAAGCCGTGGAGTCCTGGAATGCGGATACCTCCGCTGACAAGGTGGTTCCCGCCCTGGCGAACCTCAGCACCGGGGATGCCGCCCTGCCCGCCACGCCCTCCACCACGCATGGTTCCGCCAACGCGGGGCTCGCCGCGGCCTGGATCGCTGCTCAGTTGGCCGCCAGTGATGATGTCATGGGCTCCGGCTCGTCAACGGACTGGGGTCTGACCATCGACGCCCTGTTCTCTCTGGCCTCCGCCGGGGTAGGCAAGGAGCAAATAGCAGCTACCGCCGCCAAGATCAACGCGTCCGGGACCGCGTATATCGGGACATCGGCCTCCCTGGCGACCTCGTGGCCGGCAGTGGCCAAGACGGCTCTCGCGCTGGAGGTGGCTGGTCTCGACCCGGCCGCGATGCCAGTGTCCGGCGGCACTCGTAACCTGCTCGCCGATCTCAGATCGGTCGTCAACGCGGATGGTTCTTTCGGGGCCTCGGACAACATCTTCTCCCATGCCCTGGCGCTGCTGGCTCTGGCCAGAAGTACGGGCGGGGTGCCGCCGATTGCCACGAACTGGCTGCTCGCCCAGCAGTGCATGGATGCGACATCCGCGAATGTCGGCTCCTTCGGCTGGTCCCGCGATTGTAGTTCTCCCGACCCCGATTCTTCAGCCATGGATGTCCAGGCCCTGAGGGCGGCGGGCGTCGCCGATGACTCAGCGCCGATGATCGCCGCCCAAGCCTGGCTGGCTTCTCAGCAAGACCCGTCGGGTGGCGTGGCCAGTTTCGGCACCTTGAATACCAACAGTACGGGCCTGCTCGCTCAGGCCTATTTCAGTGATACTGCTATCACGGGACCGGCGGCGACCTTCATCGGGAACCACCAGATCACCTGCAGTGTTGTCGCCTCCGATGCGGCACATCTGACTCTGGCGGATCTGGGAGCCATCTCGTACGATCAGGCGGGGTTCGACTCCGCCGTGGCCCAGGGTCTGACACCCCCAGCCACCGGGCAGTTCCTGCGTGCCAGCGTCCAGGCAGTCCTGGGATTGGGCGGTCCAGACTTCGGAACCCTCAGCGCCCTGGGTGCCAGTACGGGACTGCCGTCGCTGACGTGTACACCCCCCACGCCGACGCCGACCCCGGGGACATCCCCAAGTCCGACGCCGACACCGACTGCGGGGATTTCGCTAAGTCCGACACCGACACCGACTGCGGGGATTTCGCTAAGTCCGACGCCGACACCGACTTCAGGGACGTCTCCAAGTCCGACGCCGACATCTGGGCCGGATACGTCCACGACTGAGACGACGGGACCTGATCAGGGATCGTCTGTACCAGATGGGTCGGTAACTTCCGGCCAGCCCACCACGCCAGTTGCAGGCCTGACTCCGGGCACGGTTGCCAAGCCGCCGCTCTTGTCTCCCGTCAAGGGCACGCCGGATCCGGGGTCAGCCGGTTCCTCCTCGTCGGTCAAGGCACCGACAGGTGGTTCCGTGTCGTCACCTGGTGATTCGGCAGCGGCCCCACTCCTCCTGCTCGCTGCAGGATGCGTTGTCCTGGGAGCGGCACTCTGGCGTCGATCGGTGATGTCCCGGTGAGACTTCCACTGCTGACACTGGTGGCGGCCATGGCTGTGGCCGCCACCAGTTCTGCTGTCCCCCAAGCGGTTACTGTGTCGAACGACAGACCCGTTCACGTCGTGGCCCTGGCCTCGGTCAGTGCGCGGTCAGGGGCCTGTAACTTAGGGGATGCGAATGCTGTCACCGTGGTAATCGATTACCAGGGCTTGGGCGGCGGGACACAACAGACCTGTGTCTCCAACCTGGCGAGCGGGGCCACCGCGCTCGATGCACTGAGGGCCGCCGGGGCATCCGTCCAGGGGACGGCCAAGGATGGGCTGAGCTTTGTCTGCCGGATCAATTCCCGGCCAGGCACCAGTGAGCAATTGACGTTGCCAAACGGCCAGAGCTATGTCGAGTCGTGTGTCAACACTCCTCCAGCCAGCGCGTACTGGTCGTACTGGTGGGCAGGACAAGGAACATCGTGGACGTACTCCACTGAAGGTTCCGCGACCCGGACCGTCACATTCGGGGAGTACGACGGGTGGTCCTTCGCGCTGGGCGCCGGATTCGGCAAGGCTCCGCCCCCGAGGGTGACACCATCAGCGTGGGCACCGGCACCCGCACCAGCCGCGACTGCGCCTCCGGCGCCTCCACCAGCCACAACGTCGGTTCCACAACCGGCACCCGCCGCCACACACGACCCGGCACAGCCCCCGCTTGCTTCACAGTCGGGATCGGCCAGTCACACCGCACAGACATCCACCACTCAGCCCTCGGACACCGACCCGGCAGACACGACAGCCCCCGATCCCTCGGACGGCGTGACCACACCTGACCAGGACCCATCGTTCAGCCCATCGGCATCCCCCCTTCCTGCTCAGCCATCCGGCATTGCCTCCCCGGATCCCGCACCCCATGCGGACTCATCCGCGTGGTGGGGCGCGGCCATCGGGGTGGGGTTGATCGTCGTGATCGCCGGTGCGGCGACCTGGATCTGGTTGCGAAAGCGCCGGGGCACGTCATGACCTGCTCTCCATTCTTGAATCGGCAATGATCGTGGGTGGAGCACGCACGAGAGAACCTGGTGTCCGGTTAGGGCCAAGTCCCGAATTTACTGACAAAGTGACCCGGTTCT
>WREX01000182.1 GCA_009779115.1 Propionibacteriaceae bacterium | reverse complement strand
TCCTTCTCGTGACAGTGTGGACGACAGTCCACAGTGAGTGCTCATGTCAACGATGATCATTCATGGGAAAACACCTAGTCAATAGGCTTTCATTGTTGGTCGCACACTATTCCGCGTCTGGACTGTTGGTGTTCGCCAGATGTTCACCAACCCGCCGATATAACCCGAAATCATCTGTGTTCGATGTCCGAGAGGTTTCTCCGCAAGTAGCCGCCCAGTGGGTGAGTTTATCGTTGTCAGCTTTGGATAGCTGTTATTCTGAGGCACAACAGAGGAGGGAAGAACCATGAGTTCTTGGCAAGACAGCGAACACCCACAGTCAGGCGAACCGCTCCAAGCTCCCACTCCGGCACCGGTCCACAGCCGGCCCCGGTGGGTGGTTCCGGTGGTCATCGTCGTAGTGGTGGTTGTCGTGGCCGGGGCGGTGACCGGATGGATGGTGGGCACAGGCCGGATCGGGGCGTCCAAGCCGACTTCTCCAGCAAGCTATATTGAGCCTTCCACAAGCGAGAATGTTCCTACCAGCACCGCTTCAGGGATGCCACCCTCTGGTGCTCCAGTTCCGGCGTCGGATATAGGTACGTTTGTGCCGTTCGACCCAACAGACGGGCTTCCGGAGGCGGTTGGGGTGACCCAGACTTGGGCAGTCACTTCGGGCGTACTGGTCATGAATCTCCAGGACCCCAGCGATTATGGTCAGTCTGTCTTACGGGGGTTCGACGCGGGGAGCGGGGCGCTGTTGTGGACGTACTCCACTCTTCCCGACGGCCATCAACCGCGCTCCCTGTCGTTTGACGTGTCGGACGACAAGGTAGCTGTCGCCGCCGTGGAGATGAGCGATGAGAATGGTTCCTCATGCATCTTGGACACGTACATTCTGGTGCTGGCGGCAAAGACCGGCGAAGTCTTGGGCAGCAACGACCTACCCAGACGGTGCGACGACTCGGTCCAGGATTTTCAGACTCTTGCGGCCTACCGCGACGGCGTGATCGTGACATCACGGTTCGCGACGGCCAACATTTTTGACGATGGGACGCAATCAAGCGCAGTGGCCTACCAGGACACAGACCTGACCAAGCCGTTGTGGAGCGTGCCTGCCGCCGACAACATCGACCGGGGGCAGTACGGACCCATGTCGGTCGTGGTTGGTGACTGGATTCAGACCAAGGACGGGCGGTGGGTGTCTCTTCGAGATGGCCAGTCCGGACCGTACCCTCCTGGTAGCACGGTCTGGCAGACAGGTGATTTCGTGGCGCAAACCGAGTCCGATGGCACGACAACGCAGGTGACGTCGTGGGACGGCGCTAGCCAGCGCTGGACGTTCACCAACTCCGGCGAATGGTCCCTGTATGCCGCCTGGTCGAGCGACTGTGTCACTGCAGACGCCATCATGGTTCTCCTGATTAATCGCTCGTATCAGTACAGTGTCGGTGCGCTCAGCTCGGTCGACGGGCATCTGCTGTGGTCATCCAACCTCGGCGGACAGCTCGACAATTTAACGGTGCTCAATCAGATGTGGCAGTGCGCGATGGTGACCGACGGACAAGGCCGGACCATGGCTGCGGTTGTATCCCCCAGCGAGGTGACATTGTTTGACCCTGTCACCGGAGATCAGGGAGCCAGTACACCCTTGACCGGTGACGTGTTGGAGTGGGCGTCTCCTTGCGGCACGTACCTGTGCGTCCAGTCATCCTCGGACAACCAGGACATGAATCTGACAGTGGTCGATGTGACAGCGCCAACCCCGCAAGTGGCGGCCATCCCGATCCACGGCAACTACTACTCCGATGGGGACAGCTTCACCATCATGGGCCAAAACGACGCTGGACAATGGCTGATGTGGACCCCATGACAGTGGATGTCTCCCGCATCATCTTCGTGCCACCATCCTGGCAACTCACCATGACCGTAAGCGAAAGTTCTTTGTGCCGGTCTCTATCCGAGCGCAGTGATGACGATCTACCAACCCTTGCCGGAGCCTGGCGGGCCAAGTGTCGGTGACAACCGCGTGGTCGCCAGCATCAATGGCACCCAATTCCTCGTACTCGTGGTGAAAGCCGGTCACCGAAGTTCCGTCTCCGCGAAAACCTAGCATCCGGAACACCGAAGCGCGCTTCGCATTTCTTCGCCCGCTCCTCTGAGTGCCACCCATCGTGCCTTCTCAATGTCTGCCGACTGAGAAGAGACGGCAGCAGCGACGGGGCAGCAGATTTTCTGGAAGGGCGGCCAATGTTAGGTAGGATGATCGTCATGCCTTCGCCGTCGTATATCCCCAGGCGCTCGATTGATCAGGGCTTGCCAGAACAACAATTTTCATCGGAGCAGTACGACCCGGTACGGGTGATGCCCGAGCCGGGCGACCGGCCAGCGGTCGTGCAGCCCATCGCCCATGTCGCGGCGAATGTCCCCGTCGTCTCCGTCAATCAGCTTGTCAAGGTCTATGGGGCTGGGGACACGCGGGTTGTTGCACTTGACGGGGTCTCAGCACAGTTCTTGCGCGGCACATTCACCGCTGTGATGGGGCCGTCGGGTTCGGGCAAGTCGACGCTGATGCACTGCCTGGCCGGGCTGGACAAGCCGACCAGCGGACAGGTCGTACTGGCTGGTCAGGACCTGGTCGCCCTGAACGACAACAAGCTCACGATGCTTCGTCGCGACCAAGTGGGGTTCATTTTCCAATCGTTCAACCTGCTGCCCACACACACCGCGCGGCAGAACATCGTCCTGCCGCTGGAGTTGGCCGGGAAGAAGCCCGACGCCACACTCCTGGACGTGATCGTCACGTCGCTGGGTCTGCAGGATCGGCTGGGCCATCTACCAAGTCAGTTGTCGGGCGGTGAGCAGCAGCGGGTCGCCGTCGCGAGGGCGCTGATCACTCGTCCAGCGGTCGTCGTGGCGGACGAGCCGACGGGCGCGCTCGATTCGGCACGGTCCGGTCAGTTGTTGTCCTATTTGCGCGATGCCGCCCGGCAAGGCCAGACGATCATCATGGTGACCCATGACCCGACAGCCGCCAGCCATGCTGACCGGGCTCTGATCTTGAGCGACGGACATATTGTCGACGACATCGAACACCCTGACGCCGACAAGGTGCTGGCGGCGATCGGCCACCTCGGGGGTGAGTGAGTGTTCCGGACGGCCCTGCGCGAGTTGCGGCACCACCCGGGACGCTACCTCGCCATCCTCATCGCCATTGCCATCAGCGTCGGCTTCATGACGGCGGCCTCTGTCGTCACTGCCACCGAATCGCAGGCCATGGCGAAGGTGGCCGGGGCGCCGTACACGAAAGCCGACATGGTCGTCACCGTCAACAATGTCACAACAGACTGCCAAACCATGGATTGCCAAGATGAGCGGACGGCGGGCAGCCAGCTTGCGGACATGGTGCGACAGGCGTCACCGTTAGTCACCTTGGCCTGGCCCGAGGCGACCACGTACCTCTTGGTGACTAACAATGATGCTTCGACCTACGTCAATACCTATGCCGCTCCGCCGGTCGCGTTGAGTTGGGCTACCGTCGGATCGCCGCCACAGCCGGTCGGCGCGACGCCGCTCGGTCCGGACGACATCGTGATCGACTCCAAGACAGCCTCGGCGCTGGGAGCCCGGGTGGGCAGCACGGTGGACGTCGATTCGTCAGGTGGCACTACCACCACGTTGCACCTGACCGTGGTCGGCATCACCAACGACCTCAGCAACCTCTACGCCATGAGTACGGCTTTCATCGCGGCGGACACTTTCGACGCGGTG
>WREX01000181.1 GCA_009779115.1 Propionibacteriaceae bacterium | reverse complement strand
GATCGACGTCAACTACAACGTGATCCTGGCGTCGTACTATCCGGGGGAAGGGCTTCCACCGATCACGGCCATCCGAACGGTGTCACCCATCTTGCCCAATCTGTCCAAGGCCTATGCGGTCAATGACTTGGTCAATCAGATCCAGCACGGCTTGACGATCGGGCGGGCGACCAAGCGACTCGACCGGATCCGCAAAGACCGGCTTCCCTACCCGCGGTGGCTGGCGGCCTTGGCGGCTGGCGGGATTTCGATGAGCGTCCAGCTGTTCTACACGACGGCGCCGGTGATGCTGATCCTGGCCCTGATCACCGGGGTGTTGATCAATCGTTTCGTCTATTTGCTCGGCACACGCGGCCTGCCGACCTTGTTCCAGCAGATTTTCGGCGGCTGGTTGATCGTGCTCATCGCGACCGGATTCTCCTGGCTCAACGCCCATCCCGCCTTAGATTTCCTCGGCTACATCAGTCCGACCACCATCGCCGTGGGGTGTGTGTTTCAACTTGTTGCCGGAGCGAGGTTCGTGGCTGCGATCCAGGACGCCATCGATGGGTTCTACGTCACGGCCACCGCCCGTATCCTCGAAGTCGTCATGCTGACCGCCGGGTTGGTCATCGGTCTGGTCACGGGCTTGGATTTCGCTCGTCGGCTGGGACTGGCGGTGTACATCAGTTCCGACGCTCCCGTGGTCGGCTGGGTGCCCGCGCAGTTCTTCGCAGCGGGGCTGACGGCGCTGTTCTGGGCGGTCAGCCGCTTCGCCAACCGCCGTACCATCGCGGTCACTCTCGTGGTCACCCTGGTCGGCTTCGCCACCCGCTGGCTGGTTCTCCAGATCGATGTGGGCCCGGTGGTGGCAGCCTTCGCCGGTCCGATGGTTGCGGCCCTGGTCGCGACGATCCTGGTGCGGCGGTTCTGGCAGATTCCCACCTTCGGAGTTATCAACGCCATGGGCGTCCCGTTCGTGCCTGGATTGACTCTCTATTTGGGCTTGATCCAGCTGGTCGGGTCGACTCTGACTGACCCCGATCCGTCCAAGGGCAGTGCGACGCTCGGCACAGCGGCGGCGATCGCCCTGGCCGTCTCGGCGGGCGCGAGTCTGGGGATCTTCTTCGGCCAACCCGTCTCCGAAAAACTGATGTTGATCCCACGCCCCTGGCAGCAACACAGGACGACAACTGAGACCGTCAGGCCCGCCCGGGGCCGCCTCAGGCACGTGGGACCAGCGGCCCAGCCAAGTCCAGAGGTGACCACGACTGGATCAGGCTCGCAACTGCGCGTGAGCCAGGGTCCTAGTGGTTAGCAATCCGGCGTTTGTACGCTCGCATCGCGAAAACGTACGCGACTGCCATGATGCCCACGCACCAGGCCAGTGCAATCCAAATGTCATTGTTGACTGGCTGGCAGGCCAGCAGTGAGCGGAGGGCATTGACGATCGGGGTGACGGGTTGGTATTGCGCGAAGATTCTGACGACGGTGGGCATGGTGGAGGTCGGTACGAAGGCGGAACTGATGAAGGGCAAGAAGATCAGCGGGTACGAAAAGGCGGAGGCGCCGTCGATGGTCTTGGCCGACAATCCGGCGATGGCGGCGATCCAGGTCAGGGCCAGGGTGAACAAGAGCAGGATGCCGGTCACGGCCAACCAGGACAAGACGCCCGCAGCGGATCGGAAGCCCATGATGAGTCCGACCGCGATGATGACGACCAGGGAGATGGCGTTGGAGATCAGCGATGTCAGGACGTGCCCCCACAAGACGGCGGAATGGGCGATCGGCATGGAATGGAAGCGCTCGAAAATCCCCTTCTGGACGTCGGTGAACAGCCGGAACGCGGTGTACGAGATGCCCGACGCGATGGAGATGAGAAGGATGCCCGGCAGGAGGTAGTTCACGTAATTGTCGGTGCCAGTACGGATGGCTCCTCCGAAGACGTACACGAACAGCAGCATGAAGGCGATGGGCATGATGGTCACGGTGATGATGGTGTCCATGCTGCGGACAATGTGACGCAGGGAACGTCCCACCATCACCGACATGTCAGAAAAGAAAAATTTAGTGTTCATTTCTTCTCCTCACCGGCGATGATGTGAAGGAAGATTTCCTCCAGGCTCGGCTGTTTTTCGACCAATTCCGTCGTGGTGGCCGGAAAGAGCTTCTTCAGGTTCTCCACGGTGTCATGGGCGATGATCGTTCCCTGATGGAGGATGGCGACGTGGTCGGCCAGGTGCTCGGCCTCGTCGAGGTACTGCGTGGTGAGAAAGACCGTGGTGCCCTGGTCGGCCAAATCTGTGATCGTGCGCCACATGTCGAGGCGCCCCTGGGGGTCTAGGCCTGTGGTCGGCTCATCTAGGAAAATAACAGGCGGGGTTCCAATGAGACTCATGGCCAGGTCTAAGCGGCGTTGCATGCCGCCGGAATAGGTGCCCACCCGGCGGTCGGCGGCATCTGTGAGGCCGAAGCGGGCCAACAGGTCGTCGGCGACTTGGCGCCAATTGGTCAGGTGGCGCAGCCTGGCGATCATCCGCATGTTCTCGCGTCCGGTCAGGATTTCATCGACTGCGGTGAACTGGCCCGTGAGGCTGATGGAGCGGCGCACCTGGCCCGCCTGGGTGACCACGTCGAATCCGTTGACCTCCGCCGTGCCGGAATCGGGCTTCAACAAGGTGGCGAGAATCTTGATGGTGGTCGTCTTGCCGGCGCCGTTCTCCCCGAGCAAGGCGAAGATGCTGCCCGCTGCGACCTCGAATGACACTTTGTCGAGGACGTGGACTGCGCCGAAACTCTTGGTCAGGTCGCGCACTGAGATAGCCACGGATGATGCGTTGTGCGTCAGGCTCGTACTGGGCTGTTCGGGCATGTCACATGTACCCCCGGGATTGCTGGATCTTTCCTCTTTGCTCCATAGTACTCAATATAGCGTAGTACTACGATATATCAACTGAATTCAGAGAATCGCAGGACACATGTCTCGTGCCCGACGACCAGCCGAAGCGGAGCTGTGGTTCTGTCCATGCCTTGGAAGCACGCGGTATTCTGGTTCAGGTCGACCACTTATTATGAAGATCTTATTTTCAACGCACGTTCATGGTGAAATCAGGAATGGGGAGAGAGGTGGACATCCTTTGTCCCATAATTGAAACCAATCGCTGGTGTTTTCCGAGTGATAAAGTAGATCGATGTCGTGATGAGTACGACTACGTCGGCCTGGGGACAGTCACAATCCATTCTCACTGTGGTAGTGACGACTCATATGATGTTAAGTTTTCAATTAAGCATGAAAGGCTTATTTAATGTTTTGTTATCAGTGTGAACAGACCTCTCGGTCTGGAGAACGACCTGGTTGCTTCGCCAGTGTCGGCAATTGTGGCAAGGATGAGACCACAGCCGACCTGCAGGATCTCTTGCTCTATATGCTGCAGGGTATTGGCCAGTACGCCACGCGCGCACGGGCTCTTGGTGTGACCGACCGCGAGGTCGACGAGTTCATCTTGTATGCTGCGTTCACGACGCTGACCAATGTCAATTTCAATGCCAGCCGTTTTGTCACGTTGATCGCACAGGCTGCCGAATTGCGCGACCGCCTGCGCGCGCTGTATGAGAACGCTGCCGGGGCGGGTGCCTGGCAGGCCAGCGGACCAGCCGCTTTCATTCCGGGGACCACCATGGCCGAGTTGACCGAGCAGGCCAAGGCTCACGGCATTCTCGATGCCACCGCGTCCGACACGATCGTCGGGCTGCGCGCCTTGAATCTCTACGGTTTCAAGGGTGTCTGCGCCTATGCGCATCACGCCTGCGTGCTG
>WREX01000180.1 GCA_009779115.1 Propionibacteriaceae bacterium | reverse complement strand
GCTCACGCTGATGAAGGGTGATGAGGTGGTCCAAGGTCAGCAGCAACTCCCCAATGCGCTCCTGCTCTTGAACGGAAGGACTGATGAACTCAAACGCATTCAGTTCGTCCCGGTTGACCTTCGGCATGCCTGATCGCATCGAAACGGATACGGTGTAGTCGTAGAAAGCTTGCGTCTGTAGCAAGGCGAACAGGAAGCGCTGAGTGAGCCCGCCCTTCGCATTCAGCACATAGGCATCAGCGCTTGCCAGACCCTCGAATACCGCGTAAATGTACTTCCCGAGTTCTGGTCTGATCTTGCTGTAGATCACGTCATCCTTGTCGAAGTGGAACTTGCCGCTGATCAGGTTGTCCTGCCTCACGGTGTGCACATTTTCAAGGAGGTGGCCTGTGAATGGCTCGATATTTCCCGGCCCAACATGCGGCAAGTTGTCGTACTCACCTGAGCGCGGATCAACCATTCTCGTCGATATATCGACTGTTCCTATCCACTTCCGCTGTTCCCAAGCGAAAGCGAACTCACCGTAGGGATGGTAGGCCAGGTGACCCCTAATCGCCTCGCTTTTCTTCAATGTCGAAGCCACCTTCGAGCAGGAACTTGCGAAGAAACTGATCGAGCAGAGTGCTGGCCTTGAACGGGCTGACAGAGGCGCCTTCCTGGCGTTCGAAGAACGAGCGAGCCTTCACTATCTCAACTGTGTTCTTCAACGCGTCGAAACGTCCATACTCGTTGATGTTGACCTCCGACAGCCTCATCCCCATCATGGAGCGAAGCATCTCTTCGTCCAGGCCGAAGGCGACAGCACAACGGTGAATCTGGTCTGCTTTGGCCCGCGCTTGATACTCGGTGATGTAGTCGCGCAGGGTCATACCGTCTTCCACGACCACGTCGCCTCGTTCGATGTCCCGCAGAAAGATGCCGGCGTACTTCTGCTCATCCTGTGTGAGGGTAGCGAACGTCTTGTGAAGGTCATCCAACGCTTGGTTCACTAGCTCCTTGTCGGCCTTAGGTTCCAGATTCACAAGCTTCAGATACTTGTCAAAACGTGAGTTCATGTAGTCTGCGTCGATCTTGCCTGTGTCGATCTCGGTCAGGTAACCATCGACGTCGTAGGGCACTGAAATGGGATTGCCGCCGCCAGTCCCCCCGCTCGAAAACAGTTCCTTGTACCGCAAGGCAAGCACCAGGTAGCCGCTTTCGTTGAAGTCCGTCTCAATGACCGCCTTCCGCGCCTCCGGGCTGTCTTGCACCGTGTAGCTCCGCTTGCCCCAGACGAACCCTTGGACCTTGGCGGCCTCCAGATGCTCGTTGAACCGCCGGAATAGCAAGGCGAACTTCCCGCAGGCCCGCGGATCGTCGGGATTCTTCGTGAAATCCGGCACCCCTGCATCGTCAAAGACTCGCTCCATCTGTTCGAACAGGCCATTCATCGCTTCAATGTTGCCTTGGAGTCGCTGCACGAACAGTCCGATCGGCTTGTCACCTGAGTAGAGCTTCACGGCCGCCTCAATGTTGCGCTGCATCGTATGGGGTTTGCGATAGTAGCGAATCGTCCCAAAGGGCTTCTCATGGCCGAATAGGCGATTTGTCCGAGAAAACGCCTGAATAACGTTCTGATACTCAAGTACCTTGTCGAGATAGAGCGTATTTACCCACTTCGAGTCAAAACCCGTGAGCATCTGGTCAACCACAATAAGCAAATCAAGTTGCTTGCGTGGATCAGTTTCAATTCGCTCGTACGGCTTCTTGTGGGCCAACCGCACCGTCACATCCTTCTTAAAACCCGCATGGGTTCCCATTTCGAACGCTTGGCCGTATCGAGCGTTGTAGTCCGTGATGATCTCGACCAGCCCAGCCTCTTTGAATGCAGTGGATGCTCCGGCGCCGTTGTCGATGCTCGGGTCAAACAACGCTGTCGCTTTCAGCTCAGGGGCCATCTCCTTGAGGAGACGGTAATACCTGATCGCATCAGGGATGCTGTCAGTTGCAAAGAGAGCATGAAATTTCCCGCCATATGACAGCGTGATCCAATTGTCGCGAATGTCTTCAACGACTTTCTGTCGATGCTCATCACGCTGATACTGCCTGGCTGGCAAGTAGTCTTCGATGCCTTTGACATACTTTCCTTTGCCGCTGATGCCTCCGACCATGCCAGCGGTTCGCATGAAATAGTTGAAGGTCCAAGCCTTGTCCGGATCGGCCAATGCTTCGGCCTCGGTTTTGGCCTTCGCCTGGTGAAGGGCGACTTCTTTGCGAAGTTCACGGTCCTTGTATGTCAGCACCATGTACGGGTCGAACCCCAGCACACTGTTGTCGCGAATACCGTCAGCGATGGAATACCTGTGCAACTCGCTGCCGAAAACGTCAGCAGTCGTGTTGCCCTTGATCTCGTTCTCGACGTGGATCGGAGTGCCCGTAAACCCGAAGAACAGCGCATCGGGGAACGTCCGCTTCACATCCTGGAGCATCTGGCCGAAGGTTGATCGGTGCGCTTCGTCCACAATGACTACGATCCGCTTGGCAACCACCTTGGCGAGGTCGGCGGCCTTCATCCCACTGTCCTCGGTGATGCGGCTCAATTTCTGGATGGACGTGACAATCAGCGTATCGGCGGGGTCACCACTCTTCAGTTTGGTAACCAGCACGTCGGTGTTTTCAGTCGCCTGGACGGCGTCATTGGCCTCTGCGAAGCCCCTGTACTCAGTCAGCGATTGGGTGCCTAGCTCAATCCGGTCGACCAAAAAGACAACCTTGTCGGCATCCTTTGAATTGGCGATAAGTTGCGCACTCTTGAAGCTGGTCATCGTCTTGCCCGAGCCAGTGGTGTGCCAGACATAGCCGCCGAGCTGGTTGCCCTCACCCCACCTGTTCTTCGCCACTTTGTCGGAGATGGCACGCGCCGCGTAGTACTGATAGCTACGCATGACCTTCAGGGATCCGTCGGTGTCATCCGGGACCGTGTAGAAGCCGATGAGTTGATGGGCCATCGGTATCGACAGCAGCTTCTCGGCAATCTCCTTCCAATCATTTATCGGTTCGTTGTCGAAGTCCGCCCAATGGAAGTAGAAGTCCGGGTTGAAGACACCGTCTGTGCCGGGATTGGCGAAGTAGAGCGTCTCAGCTGGCTCCATCGCCACGAAAATCTGCACCAGCGCAAACAAGCCACTAAAGACACCTTCCCGGGAGTACTTCTCAATCTGGTTTGCGGCCTGCGTCACGGAAACCGCGCTTTTCTTCAACTCAATGTGGATGACGGGCATGCCGTTTATCAAAAGCATCAGATCGCCCCGACGATCATTCAGGATGCCCTGCGTTGGAAAGTGGGGTTGCTGGGCTATCTGGTAGCGGCTCTGCCCCGCAGCAATCTCTTGACGGTCATAGATTTTCAGTGACACTTCCTTGCCGAAATGCGACACGTCGTCAGGATTATCCCGCCTGATCGACACCGTCTTTCCGTTGATGAACCCGTTGAGTTTGAGCGGTGTTCGCAATAAGTTGATCTGCTCAACAATCTGCTGCATCTCTCCTTCGGTCAATGGGCAGTTGTTTAGCCGATCAATGTCGCGGTTGTTGTCGAACAGGATGCCAGCCCAGTTGACGATCAGGTCATGCTCGGTGGGGTTCTTGATGACTTCCTCCCACCCATACCGTGAGAGAACCTTAATGAGAGCATCCTCAAAATCGCGCTCGTTGCTGAACACTGTTGTTACCTCCTACACGAACATCTTCTCAAGTAACGCCTTCTTCACATTCCGAAGCTTCTCAAGCTCACGCTGATGAAGGGTGATGAGGTGGTC
>WREX01000179.1 GCA_009779115.1 Propionibacteriaceae bacterium | reverse complement strand
CCAGAGAACATGCCCATCGACCCTTGCGCGAAATGCATGACCAGCGACGTGCGCCAGACAATGATGATGCCCAGTGCCGCCAAAGCGTAAACACTCCCCGTCTCCAGGCTCCGCAAGAGCGGTTGCACAAACTCGTCCACTACGACGTGTCCCCTCTCGATTTCTAGCAAAAAATTATGACAGATCTGTCACTTTGTCAAACACGTTGACATGAATTGCTTCCATACTGTTATGAACCTCATATCATGAGGTAGACGCCCCCGACTTCCGCGTCGACCCCTCTTCTTTCCCTGGCTTCCACCTTACATGACTATCCGTCGTTGTCATAAAGAATATGACATTTGTTATATCCATGTATCATAAATCGGCACGGTTGGTTTCTGGGCCTTTCCCCTTGACGATCATGACCTGTCCGAACGGCATGCTAAGCTAACTCACGTACATGACATGTGTGTCATTTTTCTCAAAGGAGAGTCTCGTGGATTCAAGGGTCGGCATCGTCGGCTACGGCTTGTATCTCCCGTCAGGCCGGATGTCAGCCGAGGAAATCTCGGCGGCAACGGGTGGGATTTGGTCACAACAAGCCGTCATCGACAAACTGGGCGTGGTCTCGAAACCCATTCCGGGTCCCGACGACGGCACCCAGGAGATGGGTGCGCGCGCTGCGGCAGACGCACTCAACCGTACTGGTGTCGACCCCCACGAGCTCGACGTGATTGTGTGTGTGGGGGAGGAGTGGAAGGAATATCCGCTGACCACCTCCGCTTTGTACATCCAGGACGCGATCGGGGCAGTCAACGCCTGGGGGATCGACGTCGCCAATAGATGTTGTACGACATTGAGTGCGATCAAGCTGGCCAAGGACATGATGATCGCTGATCCTGATATCCGTACTGTCATGATCGCCGGCGGCTACCGCAACGGAGATTTCATCGACTACACCGACTCTTCGGCCTCCATGATGTTCGATTTGGGCGCGGGCGGTGGCGCCTTCATCCTGCGCCGGGGCCTGGACAAGAACCTTGTCTTGGGGACGCACCAGGTCGCCGACGGATCGCTGGTCCACTCGGCCGGGGTCGAGATCGGCGGCATCGCCCACCCGTTCACCCCCGACACCGTCGACGAGGGCTACAAGTCGCTGCGCCTGATGGACGCCGCCACCATGAAGGACCGGCTCAACAAGGTGTCCCTGCCGAACTGGTATCACTGCATCGACGAATCCCTGCGTAAATCTGGCGGGCTGACCAGGCACGACATCGACTACCTGGGGGTTCTGCATTTCAAGCGCAGCCAACATATCTCGCTCCTGGCGGAACTCGGCTTGTCCGAGGACCAGTCGGTCTACCTCGACCATTACGGCCACATCGGCCAGGTCGACCAGATGCTGACCATCCACCTGGGCCTGGAGCAGGGCAAGATCCGAGACGGCTGCCTGATCACCTTGATCGCGGCCGGAATCGGATATTCATGGGCCTCCACGTGCATTCGCTGGGGTAGTGCCTGACCAGGCAGGACGCGTCCTGGTGTTCGTACTGATGTGAAAAACATCGGCTGAAGAAAGGATTATTCATGGCCGACTACGCATCCAAGATGATTCCCGTTGAGCGGGCGCTCGATCTGGTCAGCGATGGGGATGTGATCACCGTCGGGCTGGCCGCCAACGAACCACCGTCGTTTCTAATGAATCTGCACCAGATCGCGGACCGGGTCAAGGACGTGACGATCACCAACTGTCTGCCCTCGGTGCCTGGGGAGTATCTCAAGGAAGAGCATGTGCGCAAGGCCTTTTACATCGACTCGTGGTTCTCCACTCCGCTGCTCAGGCGGCTGACCCACACCGGGCGGGTGTCGTACATCCCGAACAACCTTCATTTTGCTGGACTCAAACGGAACCAGCACCGGACCAGTTCGATCATGATCTCGCTCGCCTCGCCGCCGGGCCCGGATGGTTTGATCCGCTTCGCCTGCGGAAACACGTACGAAGAACTGATCGGGGCCACGGCGAAATACCGGATCCTGGAGGTCAGCCCCAACGCGCCGCGGTGCTATGGGCAGAACTACCTCGACCCCGATTCGATCGACTACATCATCGAGTCGGACGCCGCCCCCTGTGCCATCGACGCCACCGAGCCCAATGAGAAGGACATGGTGATTGGCCGTTTCATCGCCGATCTGGTCAATGACGGGGACTGCGTCCAGGTGGGGATCGGCGGCATCCCGAACGCGGTCTGCCAATATTTCTACGAAAAAAAGGACCTGGGCATCCACACCGAGATGATGACCACCGGCATCATGGACCTCATCAAGGCCGGCGTGGTCACCGGCTCCCGCAAGCAGGTCGACACCGGCCTGACGGTCTTCGCCTTCGCTCTGGGCTCGCCTGAGTTGTACAGCTTCATTCATGAGAATGACAGTTTGTTCACCGGCCGCGGCGAGGAGGTCAACGACCCCTATGTGATCGCGCGCAACGACAATCAGGTCTCGATCAACACCACCGTCGAGATCGACCTGACCGGCCAGTGCTGCTCGGAATCGATCGGTACCCTGCAAATCTCCGGTTCCGGCGGCCAGGCCGACACGGCGATCGGCGCGCAGAATTCCAAGAACGGCCGCTCGATCATCGCCTTGTACTCCACGGTCGAAAAAAAGAACCAGGAAACCGGCGAGATGGAGGTCACCTCGAAGATCGTCCCCACGCTTCGCCCCGGCGCGGGAGTCACCCTGTCCCGCAACGACGTCGACTGGGTCGTCACCGAGTACGGCGCCGTCCAGCTTCGCGGAACGACAGTACGTGAACGAGTCCAGTTGTTATCCAGCATCGCCCATCCAGCCTTCCGCGAGGACCTACTGGCCGCAGCCCGCGAGTTCGGCTACATCGTGAGATAAGGATATAACCATGTCTGTTTTCCGTTTCGAGGATGTCGACATCTATTACGAGTCACATGGCGAAGGCGAACCGCTGCTGGTCCTGAATGGGATTTTCATGTCGTGCGCGTCGTGGGCGGGGTTCGTGCCCACCTTCTCCGCCCACAACCGGCTCCTGCTGCTCGACCTGGTCGACCAGGGCCGCTCCGGCAAGGTGACGTTCGAATACACCCAAGAAATCCAGGAGCGCCTCGTCATCGCGTTCCTCGACTATCTGGGTCTTGACAAGGTGAATCTCTGCGGGATTTCGTACGGCGGGGAGGTTGCTATCCGGGTGGCTGCCCGTCATCCCGAGCGGATCAACAAGCTAATCTTGTCCAACACCACCGCGTACACATCGGCCTGGCTGCGCGACATCGGCCACTCCTGGGAATACGCGATGAACTCCCACGACGGGCATCAGTTCTTCGCCGCCTGCATCCCCACGGTGTACTCTCCCGGGTTCTACGACACGCGCGAACAGTGGGCCCACGAGCGCGAGGAGATGTTCGTCCGGATGTTCACACCCGAGGTGTACGACGCATTCGCCCGCCTGACCCGCAGCGCCGAACAACACGACGAAAGGGCCAACCTCTCCCGGATCGACGCCGAAACCCTCGTCATCTCCGCACAATGGGACTTCATCACCCCACTGCCCAACCAACTCGACCTGGTCGCGGGCATTCCCCGTGCCTCCCACGTCATCATCCAGGACAGCGGCCATGCGGCGATGTACGAGAAACCCGCCGAATTCACATCCCTTGTCCTCGGTTTCGCCAACTCAGACACCGCGAAAATCGTCATCGACTGACTGCGCAGAGGAATCCCGAATCCACCGATCCATTGCTACTCCGCGGCACTGTGGAGGCACGCTGGCTCGTCGGGCGTCGCTTAACAGACGTCCAGTCTGCCCTCACGCCACCCGCCGACCCATCGCACCCCCACAGT
>WREX01000178.1 GCA_009779115.1 Propionibacteriaceae bacterium | reverse complement strand
CTTGCCTCCGATACCCGCAACCGGGTTGAGGATGAATCCAAGCCGCGTCACGACCAGCCCTCGTCCTCACACACCCACGGCGCTGAAGGTCTCCGGCAGGGTGCTCCCGCCGTCGATGACCACTTGGGTTCCGGTGATGTAGCGGGACTCGTCGCTGGCCAGGAAGGCGACCAGGTCGCCGAGTTCCTCGATCGTTCCGAGACGTCCCATGGGTACGGCTGCCGCGATTCCGGCCAACACCTGCTCAGGGTGCTCGGGGTCAGACTCCCGCGCGATGCTCTGCGCCATCGGCGTGGCGATATAGCCCGGGCACACCGCGTTCACCGTGATGTTGCTCGCGGCGAACTCAACGGCCAACGCCTTGGTCAGCCCATAGATTGCGGCTTTGGTCAGCGCGTACGCGGTCTCGCCGGTGTCGACGACCATCGGCCCGGTCACGGAGGACAGGTTGACGATCTTGCCGTACTTGGCTTCGACCATGTGGGCGATGACAGCCTTCGAGCAATTCCAGGTGCCGATGATGTTCACGCCGAGCATCCGGTCGCGCACCTCGTCGCTCATCTCCAAGAACGGCACCACATTGCACACACCGGCATTGTTGACCAGGATGTCGATCTTCGAGTAGTCCGTGATGATGGAGTCAACGACTTCGTCGAGTCGGGCCACGTCGCGGATATCGACCACGTACGCCTGAGTCTTTTGTCCGGTTTGCCGCGCGATCTCGCCAGCCGTGGCGAAAACCGTGTCGTTCAGGTCGAGCAACATCACGGTGGCGCCATTCTCAGCGAGCTTCTGCGCAGCTCCACGACCATTGCCCATGGCCGCGCCAGTCACGATCGCGACCTTGCCATCTAGCTTTCCCATCGTTGTCTCCTTCGTCACCCTGCTGTCAAGGTGTAGTCGAGTTTGCCCTGGTCAATGGTGATCAGTGCACCACGTAACGTACCTTGGTCATAGTCACTGCCCGGGTTGATGCAGACTGTACGTCCGATCTGGGAAACCCCTTGGCACTCGTGGATGTGACCATGGAGCGACAACAATGGCTGATACTTCTCGATGGCCGCGCGGACTGCCTTGGAGCCGACATGATCCATGGCCAGCTCGCCCCCATCGACCACCGGTGACAGGTCGTCGTTGTAGAGCGTGCCCACATCACAGTCCGTGTCGTACGGTGGTATGTGGATGTTGAAGATACATGTGCTCATGTCCTTCACCTGTGCTGCCAGATTGTCGATAATCGTAGCCATCTCCTCTTCGGTCACATCACGCGGATACTTGAACGGAGAGTGGATGGCTTGCGGGACTGAGAGCACCTCAAGACCCATGATGTCCACGACTTTGCCCGCACCGTCGAGAACATGGGTTCCAGACGCCATGATCTCGTCGATATAGTACGGGTCGTCGTTGCCCGCCATCATCACACAGGGGATCCCTTGTGCGGTCAACCGCTCGTCGGCCAAGTCGATCCAGCCCTTGAGCACTGCTTTCGCCTGCTCGGTTGTGATCCGCTCGGCATCGGCTGCGGTGTCCTTCGCCAGAGCGGCCGGGGTGGTAATGATGGAATAGAAACCGGCATTGCGCAAGTTGCGCTGGAGCGCCTCAAGATCGTGCTGGGTGCGGATGTGCACCGTTGATCCGTAATAGGTCGCCTCGTAATGCCCGTTCGCCTGCTCGATGATGGGGATGACCATCTTTCCGATCATGTCCCCACCGCCGATCAGCGCGTCGGCTCCGTAGAATTTGGCCGAGTTGAGAAACTTCCTGAAGCAGGTCTCGGCCGCATGAAAATCAGTGGCAAATTGTAGTTTCACTGCACGTTGTCCTTTCGGTGATTGTCGGATGACTGGTCAGTCTGCCGGGATTTCCATGACCTGATACTTCAGGTCGATGCCCCGGGCCTTGTTCCGTGCCCGAGAGGAGAAGTAGATGATCAGTCCGATGACGGCGATTCCCAAAGAAACAATCAGCATCGTTGGTGGGATGTCACCACGGACGAAGGGGATCAACAGGTAAATGCAGATGGCGCAACTGATGATGGTCGTCAACACCCCGAGGATCGTGATCAGCGGAATGCCAAGAATCCTGATCTTCACCACGGGTGGGGAGGATTCGAACAGCAGCTTCTTGCGATACGGGAAGATCGCCCCGGCCACACCCAGGCAGATCCAGGCCAGGAACCAGGTGAAGATCGTGTACGAGATGTCGGCGGTCCAATCGGGTGCGAAGACATCAAGCAGGAAGAAGATCAAGGCGATACCGATGACGGTGTACACGGCGCGCATGGGGGCCTTGGTCTTGGGATTGCGTTCGGCGTACGACTTGGGGAAAATCCTGTCATTGGCCCACGCGACGAAGTTCCTGGTCGGACCGAAACCCAAGCCGGTGGCTGAGCCGAAGGTCGCGACCAGGAAGGCCAGGGCGATCAGGGCCACGAACACCGGACTGCCGGTGAGTATCCCGACCAGCAGAGTGGCAAAGGGTTCAGAACCTCCCCATGGGTAAGCCGCGTTGTTGGAGTTATAGAGGAACATCAAGGAGTTTGTCCAGATGCCGCCGAAGCTGGAATAGGCCAGGCCATAGAAGACTGCCCAGACGACCATGAGGATTCCCAGAGAGCCGAACAAGGCCAACAACTGCGACTTCTGCACGTTGCGGACCTCACCGGCGAGGTTGGCCCCGAAGGTTGAACCCAGCGTGTTGAGGATGATGTACGTCGACCCGGCCATGATCGTCGGCATCACAAGAAATGTCGTCGGATTGCCTGCTGCCGCCGCCGTGGGGATGACCGCACTGTAATCCAGGCCCGTCATCGAAGTCCAGTTGCTGGCGAACTTTTCCCTGCCACCGCTGGCCAGCATCGCGACCAGGAAGACGACAGCGCCGACAATGGTGGCAATTAACGTTGCAATCGACACCTTGACCATCCAGGTGATGCCCTTGTAGTAGATCAACAGGATGAAACCGATCGCCAGAACACCGATGATCGCGCGTACCCAGTTGGTCGACAGCGCGTCGGCAATCCCCATCCAGGTCGGATCGTTGTTGTTGACGATCGCCACACCTCTGAAGAAGTCCACCACGGACCACTTGATCCACCAGTCGGTGAGCACTCCAGTCCAGGAGATGGCCGTCAGGGTGATCATGAAGCTGGAGAGCAGACCCACAGCGGGGTGGATGATCCGGGAGATGTAGATGTACTCACCACCGGAGCGCGGCATCGCGACCGACATCAACCAGTACAGCCCGGCGATGACGAACATTTGCACGACCGTGATGATGGCGTACACCATGTGGGCTCCGGGATACAGATACGGCGCCCACATCAAGTAGACGAGTGCAAACATCAACCCTGGGTTCGACACCGAGTAAATCAGGGTCTGGAGCGGGCTGATCTGCTTGGTCGCGCCGACCGCAGTCGTTGCGAAAACGTTGGTTCGAGAATGTGCCATGATAATTCCTTCTCTGAACAGACCTGGCAGCGATTCATGGGGAGGGATCCCCCAGGATCGCTGCCAGGATTGTTGTGACTAGGCGTTTCCGCGCTTACGCTGATAGGCCTTCCAAGACAAGGCCCACTTGTTGGGGTCGTCGTTGTCCTCTTCGTTCTTGCGCTTGTGGATCACCGAATCATAGGGCGCACCCTTGACCATGTCGGGGTCTTCCCAGGCTTCGGCGGCGACCAGGCGTACGACCTCGCAGTATTCTTCGATGTCCTCTTTGGTGAACGTCTCGCACGGTTCGAGAGTCATCGGTTCCGGGATGACCCACGGGTGGTGGCTGGACCAGAACCACGGCAGGCCGTAATCCAGCATCCGGCGGTTCATGTCGTCGGACCCGATGTCCCGCTTCTCCTTCAACTCCGCG
>WREX01000177.1 GCA_009779115.1 Propionibacteriaceae bacterium | reverse complement strand
CGGATGCACCGATTGCTGGCGTCGCGAGCGACACTGTGGGGGTGCGATGAGCCGACGGTCGCCGTGAGGGCAGACTGGACGTCTGTTGAGCGGTGATCGGCGGGTCAGCGTGCCGGCACAGGGTCGCGGAGCAGCCATGAATCGGTGCATCCGGGCCATGTCCCGACGCAGTACTGTGAGACTATGACGCCGTACCGAAAGACCGCAGCACTGATTGATCTGGACGCGATTCGCGCGAACGTGGCCACGATCAAGCGGACGTACCCCGGATATGCCCACTACCTCGGTGTGGTGAAAGCCGACAGTTATGGCTTGGGGACTGAGCCGGTGATCCGGGCCATCGTGGAGGGGGGGTGCGATTCTCTGTGCGTCAGTCTGGTCGACGAGGGCCTTGACGTGCGACGATACCTCCCTGAGGTGCCCGTCATGATCCTGGTGCCCGTTGCCGATGACGCCCTTCCCGTCCTGGCACGCGAGTCGGTGGCAGTCACGGTGGCCACCCGAGAACAGGCGGAGGCGGCCAGCCGGGTCCCCGGACTGAAGGTCTTCATTCGGGCCAATGGGGGGGATGACATCTTCGGCGGTCCCACCACCAAGGCGGGTTTCGAGGAGGTATACGACCTGCTGATGGGCTCGCCAGCCGTGTTGGAAGGTATTTATCTCCACACCTTCAACACCGAGGACGCCGATCTGACGAGCAAGGAGTATGCACTCTTCGAGGAGCTGACCGCGGGCATTGACCTGACTGCGATCCCGGTTGTGAGCACGTCAAACTCCTTGTCGATGCCGAGATACCCGAAGAAGTCGTACTGCAATGCTGCTCGGATCGGCAACATCATCTACGGGATCGAGAACGAGTCTGAGGAGTTGAAGAACTGTTTTGTCCTGAGCAGCGAGGTCATGGACATCGTCCATCTCGCCCAAGGCCAGAGCATCGGCTACGGCCAGGCGTACACCGCCACAACTCGCGATCAAACCATTGCCGTTGTTCCGATTGGGTACGGTGACGGTTTCCCCAAGATCAACGCCGGCCGAGCGGTCTACATCGGCGACCGGCCGTACACGATTCTGACGGTCACTATGGACGTCACCCTGCTGCTGGTCGACCCGTCGGTCAACCCCGGCGACGAGGTCCTGCTCATCCGTGACGCCCGTCACCTCGACGAGATCGCCCTCCACAACCACGGCGTCGCCGAGGAAGCGATTTCCCTTCTTAACCAGCGAATCCCCCGGGTCTACCGGTCGTCGCGCTGAGGCAGCGCACCCTGGTGCCGTCCTGCGAACTGGATAGACTGATCTGCATGCCCGATGACTTGGATGCACGGATTCGTGAAGCGATCGACTCGAAAACGAAACCGAGAGGGTCACTGGGAACCCTTGAGGAGGTGGCGGCGCAGGTCTGTCGCGCGCAGAAGACTCTCAGGCCAGTACTGGACAAGCCGACAATTGTGGTGTTTGCCGCCGATCACGGGCTGTCCCGCGAGCCGGTGAGCGCGTACCCCCGCGAGGTGACCGAGCAGATGGCGGCGAACATCGCTGCTGGTGGGGCCGGCATCAACGTGTTCACCCGTCAGCATGGCATCGAATTGGTGCTTGTCGACGCCGGTATTGACTGGTCCGGTGCGAGACCTGGCCGCATGCTCGACCGCTGGATCGGCCCAGGGACCGCGAGTTCGCTGGACGGCGATGCCATGACCGCCGACGAACTAGACCGGTGCCTGCAGGCGGGCGAGGATCTGGTCACCAACGTCGTCGACCCGGACTGCACGGTGATCGGATTCGGGGAGTTGGGGATTGGCAACACCAGTGCCGCAAGCCTGCTGGTGAGCGCGTTGGCCGGGATTCCTCTGGGTGAGTGCGTCGGCCCGGGGTCGGGGCTGGTCTCGGACGGGCTACAGCGCAAACTCGACCTCCTCCTCAAAGTCCAGGCGAACCATCCTCGACCGGTTGACGCCACCGAGGCCTTGCGTTTTTTCGGCGGGTACGAGATCGCGCAGATGGCAGGTGCGATGCTGCAGGCGTACGGGATGGGCCGACTCGTCCTGGTCGACGGTTTCGTGGCGACCGCCGCCTTCCTGGCAGCCTGGTCGATGAACCCGGCGATCCTGGTCCACGCGATCTTCTGCCACGAATCCGGCGAGCCGGGACACGCCACAGTCCTCGCGTACATGGGTGCGAAACCCCTGATCAGCCTGGGAATGCGCCTGGGCGAGGGGTCAGGATGTGCAGTCGCGTACCCGATCATTGCCAGTGCAGTCGCCTTCATGAACGAGATGGCCAGTTTCGCCGACGCCGGGGTGTCGACGGGCATCCCTGAGGAACAAACGGACACTTCTGTGAGCCTGCCAAGGGACGGTCAGAGGTGACGTCATTCGACCCGGTTGTAGGAGATGAAAAACTCGGAGGATCAGTGACACAAATCGGCCTGGCTACCATCGACCTCGGCGCAACGCCCCAAGACGACCGTCTGATCACCATCTTTGACTGACCGGTCCCGGCCGTACTGGTGTCCTCCACTGAAGAGGGAACAGCCCGGGCCGGTTGTGACACCCTCGTTCGCATGGACATCCCATGATCCCAAAAGTCACTGAGGATTCCATGTTGACATCCATATCGGCTCCCGATACTATCGGTACCAGATATATCGGACATCGATATATCTGATCAAAGGAGGATGCTGTGAGTCAACCACTGACCGAAGCCGTCTTTTACATCCTTGTGGCGTTGACCGAACCCCTGCATGGGTACGGAATCATGCTCAAGGTTTCGGACATGACTCACGGGCGGGTGTCGCTGGCGGCTGGGACACTGTATGGCGCACTGTCGGCGCTGGCCAACAAAGGATGGCTGGATGTCGATGTCGTGGACGATCAAAAACGCTATCGTCTCACGGACGCCGGCCTGGCCGCCCTCCGCGATGAACAAGAACGATTGACCGAGTTGGCCGCACATGGGCGGGCTGCTCTGACCGAAAGGACCACCCATGTCTAAGCACACGATGACCCGCTGGAAGCTCTTCGGCACAGATCATGATTTCGCTGTTTGGCTCAACGACTACTCTGCCCAGGGCTGGCAACTGACCAAATCAGGCTGGATCCGCTTTGAGTTCACCCGAGGCGTCCCCTCGCAGTACGTCTACCGTTACCATTTGATCCCTGGGCGGCTGGGTTCCCAGAAACGAGCCGAGTACCTCCACCTCTTGGACGGCATGCAGGTGGATGTTCTCAAGGTTTATGAGGATTCAGTTCGTGCCCAAGGCGCGGCCATACTCCGACGCGACGCAGCAATGGGACAGTTCGAACTGGAATCAGACCTCGGGTCACGGTTGGCGTACGAGAAGAGGTTGCGCAGACTGTACTCCGGTATGGCTGGAGCGATGGTTGCCGTTGTCATTGGACTTGTCGTGGCTGGATTTTTCACCGTACCCACGATTGTCCAGAGTCTTCGACAGGGTCACAACTCCTTTAGCGATGGGTTGACAGCAGGTATCACGGTGGGCGCTGCCCTTGCTGCATTGTTCTTTCTCGTCTTCGGTATCTACATTGTCACCCAACTCGTCGGCAATAGCCGTCGCGTCGCCAGTCTTGAACACAGCCATCTGGTCCACGAATGACACCAGCGCTGACTGCGCTGGTACGGGGCGGGGTTCGGGTATCTGTGCCAGCAGTTTGCTCACAGCAAGCTGGGCATGTCCTGCTTGAAGGCCTTGACTAGCTTTTCTTGCCAATCGCCGATCGGCTCCAACCGACCAAAGAAGAAGCGCAATTGCGCTGGCTCTTCGACGAAGGTCAGGCCACCGATGAGGTCGCGGTGCTCGTACAACCAACTCATGCGGTCGGCTACGAATTCAAGCTGTGACAAGGTGAAAGCCCGGCGCGGGATGGCCAGGCGG
>WREX01000176.1 GCA_009779115.1 Propionibacteriaceae bacterium | reverse complement strand
CGGGGTTGATCTGAAGGGCCTCGGCCATCGTCTCCCGGGAGTCTTCGACGACTTTTCGGGCCTGGCGGCCAGCCCCATGGATGGCGGACGGATTGCCCAACTGGCGGGCGTACTGGTCCCACACTGCGATGGCAGATGGTCGCATCGGCGTGGTCGCCGCATGGTCGAAGTAGTGCCTCATGGGTATCCATTCTGTCACCGGCGGCCTCAGAGCGGATCTTCACGTCAAGGCAGAAGGAGGCGACGGAAACTGGGTTCATAATCGCCAGGTGAACCCCGGGCCTGGTAGAGCGAATATGGACGTCACTCATAGTAGGGTAGTGGGTCAGGGAAGCGTGCGGGACGTTGTCGGGCCCTTGGGGGCACCGATGTGAGGAGAATCTGAATGGCCAAACGAATACTGTTCCTCTTCTCGGACACGGGAGGGGGCCATCGCGCGGCAGCAAACGCTATCATTGACGGGCTCCATCTGGAGTATCCTGGACAGTTCGACACGGACATGGTTGATTTCCTGAGGTACTATTCGCCACGGCCTCTGCGGTACTCTCCCAGGTTGTATCCTTCCTTGTCACACATGAAAAGTGCGTGGAAACTGACGTACGAGTCGATGAATGGGCCCAAGCGCAGCCGGGCGGTCAACCAGATCACGTACCCCTATTTGCGCCGCTCATCGGAACGGCTGATCGCGGAAAACCCGGCCGACATGATCGTGTCGGTCCATCCACTCGCCAACGCGGTCATTCCCCGGGCGATGCGGCACAACCCGGTTCCGTTCGTCACTGTTGTGACCGACATGGTGACCACGCATGCCTTCTGGTATTCGCCTCGGGCCGACCTTGTCATTGTTCCCACCGATCAGGCCATGAACCGGGGAATCCGATTAGGGCTCAAAGCAGACCACATGAAGGTCGTCGGACAGCCGGTGTCGCCGGATTTCGCCTGTGAGATCGAATCCAAGGAAGAGTTGAAACGCGAGCATGGGTGGACCGAAGACACTCCCGTTGCCCTGCTGGTGGGCGGCGGCGACGGAATGGGGCCGGTCCGGCGGGTGGCACGTGCCATCAACGACGCCGAGGTCCCGGTGACTCTGGCGGTCATCTGCGGGCGCAACGAGGAATTGTACGAGAATGTGAGCAAGCTCAATTGGCGGATTCCCCATCATGTGTACGGGTTCACCTCCGAGATGCCACGGTTCATGAAGGCCGCTGACATTTTTATCACGAAGGCTGGCCCGGGGTCGATCTCCGAGGCTTTCATCTGCGGGTTGCCGATGGTCATGTACGCCTGTCTACCTGGGCAGGAGGAGGGCAACGTCGACTATGTGCTGGACGGGAAAGCCGGGTTGTGGGCACCCGATCCGGAGACGGTCGTCCAAGCGGTGACTAACCTGGTCGAGGCTCCGGCCATCCGTGCGACCATGGCGGAAGCAAGCCTGAATCTGGCCCGTCCCAACGCCGCCCGGGAGATCGCCCACGTACTGGCTGCTCAACTACAGAAGTAGTGTTGCGTGCCGTCGCTGCCTGTGCACCAACGTGCAGAAAAGGAATGATCGCCAAGCCGTGTGGCGCGATCTGTGGCTTGCCCAAGCCGATAAGATAGTCGCTCGAAGGGAGCCATCATGTCTATCTATTCCAGTCTCCAAGCTGCCCCCAAGGACCCGATCTTGGGAATGACCGAAACGTTCAACGCCGACCCCGCACCAGTGAAGGTCAATTTGGGTGTCGGGGTGTACCAGGACGACACCGGTAAGACCCCTTTGATGGCCTGTGTCCAGACTGTCGAGCAAGATCTGGCCGAGCGGCATCGTTCCCGCGGTTATCTGCCCATGGACGGGTTGGCCGCGTTCAACTCCTCTGCCCAGGCGCTCGTCTTCGGGGAAAACTCCGCCGTTTGTCAGGCGGGGCGGGTTGTTTCCCAGCAGAGTTTGGCTGGTACGGGGGCCCTGCGCGTGGGGGCTAACCTGCTCAAGATGGCGTCGCCTGACGCCCAGCTGTGGTTGTCGACGCCGTCTTGGGAGAATCATGAGTTGATCTTCACCCGTGCGGGGTTCGAACTCGGAGCGTATCGCTACTATGACCGCGCATCCGGTGGGGTCGATGTCGAGGGGATGCTCGAAGATTTGGCGGGTGCCGCACCTGGGACAATTGTCGTTCTCCACGCCTGCTGCCACAACCCCACTGGCTGCGATCTGACGCCGGCCGATTGGGACCGCGTCGTCCAGGTGGTCGTGGACAACCAGCTCGTACCGTTCATCGACATGGCCTACCAAGGGCTCTCCCACAGCGTGGACGAGGACCGCTACCCCGTGACCGCCTTCGCTGATTCCGGGATCGAGTTCCTGGTCGCCAATTCTTTCTCCAAGACTTTCGGGTTGTACGGCGAGCGCATCGGGGCGATCCATTTCGTCGCCGCGGACGGCGACCGGGCCAAGAAGATTCTGTCCCAGACCAAGCTCATCGCCCGGTCCATGTATTCCAACCCGCCCACCCAAGGTGCTGCCATCGTGGCTGAAGTCTTGACCACGCCGGAGTTGAAGGCCTTGTGGGCTCAGGAATTGAACCAGATGAAGGACCGGATGAAGCAGATGAGGCAGGTTTTCCGCGCAGGGTTGGAAGCTGCCGGGGTGGACCAGGACCTGAGTTTCATCACTTCTCAAGCGGGCATGTTCTCGTACTCAGGGATGTCCGTGGCCCAAATGCAGCGACTGCGCTCCGAATTCCACGTCTATGGGTTGGACTCCGGGCGGTTGTGTATCGCGGCGATGAACAGCCGCAACATGGATTTTGTCGTCGAGTCGGTGGCCACAGTCTTGAAGGGCTGAATGAGCGATCCGTCGTGGACCGATGGGCTCCCCGGGTAGGAGTCGAACCTACTTCGCTAATCCTGATTCAAAGTCAGGCGGGCCCTGCCGGAAGACCAACCGGGGAATGGCCAGGCTCTACTCTAGCGGGGTTGGGGCCAGCTTGGCACGTCACCGCGGGACACGGCATGATTCCATCAACGTCATGATTCCATCAGATGCATGTGGGGGAGACGTTCCACGGGCAAAGGGATAGTATGTGCAGTGTCCAATGTTCCCGATCCGCCGAAGTTGCTCGATTTGTGGTGAGTGCGGGGTGGCAGGGCCGGGAGTGCTGAATCGAAAGTACGGTGATGGCATCTGAACGCGACTCATCTGTAGCGGCGGTCATTCTTTTAGCTGCGGGCAGTGGTACCCGGATGAAATCGCGTACCTCCAAACTCTTGCATACCTTGTGCGGGCGGTCGTTGCTGACCTGGGCACTGGCCGCGGCTGAAGGGGTGCAACCAGATCGATTGGTAGTTGTTGTCGGGCACCAGCGTGACCAGGTCGAAGCGCATCTGGCTGAGATCGCGCCCCATGTCATCCGGGCGGTCCAAGACGAACAGCATGGTACGGGCCACGCTGTCGGGTGCGGGCTCGATGTGTTGGGCGAAGTCACCGGGGACATCATCGTCACCTATGGCGACGTTCCCTTACTGACGGGGGAGACGTTGCGCCGTCTGGTGGCGAGCCATCGGCAAGGTGGCAATGCTGTCACTGTCATGACGGCCATCGTGGAGGATCCGACGGGGTACGGGCGCGTGATTCGCAGCGGCGACGATGTGACCGGGATCGTCGAGCATCGCGACGCTGATGACGCGCAGAAGGCCATCAATGAGATCAATTCGGGGATCTACGTGTTCGACGCGGACGTTTTGCGAGCGGGGTTGGCCCAGTTGACACCGGGCAATGACCAGCAGGAGTTGTACCTGACCGATGTCTTGGGGTATGCGCGCAACCAGGGGCATCGGGTCGGGGCGTACGTGGAAAGTGATGTGTGGCAGACCGAGGGGGTCAATGACCGCTCGCAACTGGCCCGGCTGGCGGCGGAGATGAACCGGCGGATCGTGGATGGCTGGAT
>WREX01000175.1 GCA_009779115.1 Propionibacteriaceae bacterium | reverse complement strand
GTTCAACTCCCCGACCGTGACGGCCAAAGAGGTCGGCTTCAGACGTGCCCCCTGGCAGACATGACAGGGAATCTCCCGCATGTAGGCCGCGAATCTCTCCCGGCCCGAGTCCGTCTCAGCCTCGTCGTGACGCCGCCGGATGTACGGGATGACACCCTCGTACTTGGTGGAAAAGGTCCGTACCCGCCCGAACCGGTTGCGATGCCTGACGTAGACCGGATCGCCCACTCCGTACAGTATGACTCGACGGTCCACCTCAGTGAGGTCCGCCCACGGCGTCGTCATCGAGAACCCTTCCGCCTCGGACAACGAGAACAGAACATGTTGGTAGTAACGGGCGATCGTGGGAGTCGCCCACACCGATATGGCGTTTTCGCTCAGACTCAGCCCGTCATCGGGGACGACCAGTTCCGGATCGACTTCCATCGTCGTACCCAACCCGGAGCATGCGGGACACGCCCCCCAGGGACCATTGAAGGAGAACTGCCTCGGTTCCAGTTCGTCGATGGAAATGTCGTGACCGTTGGGGCAAGCCATCTTTTCCGAATACCGGCGCTGCCTGGTCGGCGAGTCTTCCGGTTGGTCGACGAAGTCCACCGACACCACCCCGTTGGCCAGCTTCAACGCCGTCTCCACCGAGTCGGCCATACGCTGGCGGGCATCCGGTTTGGCAGCCAGCCGGTCCACGACCACGTCGATGTCGTGCTTTTTCTGCTTGTCAAGGACAGGAGGCTCTGTCACCGGGTAGACCTGCCCGTCCACCCGTACCCGAGCGTAACCATTGGTCGCCAGTTCAGTGAAGACATCGCGGTATTCACCCTTGCGCCCGGTCACGATCGGGGCGAGGATCTGGAACCGCGTCCCCTCAGGCAGGTCGAGCAGCCGGTCCACGATCTGCTGGGGTGTCTGGCGCGAGATCGGCTCACCGCAGTCCGGACAGTGAGGCACGCCGATCCGGGCAAACAGCAACCGAAAATAGTCATAAATCTCAGTGATCGTCCCAACCGTGGACCTCGGATTGCGCGAGGTCGATTTCTGGTCGATGGACACCGCCGGAGACAAACCCTCGATGAAGTCGACAGCAGGCTTGTCCATCTGCCCGATGAACATTCGTGCGTACGCGCTGAGCGACTCGACGTACCGGCGCTGTCCCTCGGCGAAAATGGTGTCGAAGGCCAGCGAGGATTTCCCGGAACCCGACAGACCGGTGAAGACGATCAGCGCATCCCTCGGAAGGTCGAGAGAGACGTTGGCCAAGTTGTGTTCTTTGGCTCCCTTGATGATCAACCGGTTCTGCACCAGGCTATCCTAGTGTCTTCGCTGAGGTTTCTTCCGCCATTTTCGAACATATGTCCAGCAATCGTGCTCGAATAGCTCCGTTGGTCGGCTTCGCGGACACCATCACGACAGCACACACCGACACGTGAAATCAATATCCAATACTTAATGTCTCACATCGCTGAAATTTCTTGACAGGATTCGCGCGCCGCAACCATTTACGCCTATGTTAGAAGTGTGAGGATTGGCAACCACAACATCGACAACCCGGACGATTGGCGTTGGGAACTCACAGCCGTCACCCAGAGACTGCTGGGCGACACCATTGCTTTGGGCGACAGCGATTGGCAGGTCATCACCGGTCTGGGGGGCTGGACTCGCGCTCACGTGGCCTCACATCTGGCCCACCAAGCCGAAACTCTGGCTCAAATGGCCGACCAGATCACCCGTAACCATGAACCGATCACCTGGCGGGACATCCAGTCCGACGCCGATCTCAACGCGGGAGCGCGTCGCAGCGCCGTCGGTTTGCAAGAAGCCCTCGACCAGTCTTCAGCCACTCTGATGAACGCCTTCACCAAGATGGACGACCAAGCCTGGGCGACGACCATCCGGACGTCACAGGGAGCGCTTCCAGCATCGGTCCTGGTCCTGGATCGTCTCAATGAGGTCACCCTGCATCACATCGATCTGCGTCTGGATTTCGACTTCGCCGATGTCGGACCCACCCTCACGCGTACCTTGTTGCAATGGAACCTGTTCCGGGCCGCACCCCGTTTCTCCCAGGTCGAGTTGACCATCGTCACCGACGAGGCCTACTCCGCCACGGTCGGCCAGGGGGAAGCAGTCACAGTACGGGGCAACCAGACCAACCTGTTGGGCTGGTTGACAGGCCGCAAGAGTTCGTCGTCAGTCTTGGGAGCCGACGAACTGGACCTGGCCGGTCCCGTCTGATCAACTCTCCCCCGCATCCAGTTCTCCGCCGCGCCGCCGGGCTGAAACAACCAGACTGGCGACAGTCGTGACCGCCAGTGTGACGATGAGCACCGCCAGGGACAACCACAAAGGCACCTCGAAACTGACCACGTTGTAGTGGTGCAGTGCGTGCAGGACAAGCTTGACCCCGATGAACGCCAGGATGACCGACAGCCCGACCGACAAGTAAATGAGCCGCTTGAGCATCCCCCCGATGAGGAAATACAGTTGTCGCAACCCCATCAAAGCGAAGACATTGGCTGTGAAGACCAGGTACGCCTGCTGAGTCAACCCATAGATGGCGGGAATCGAGTCAAGGGCGAACAGCAGGTCTGTGCTGCCCAGGGCGACGATGACCAGGAGCATCGGAGTCATCAGACGCAACCCATCGGTCTTGACCCGCACCTTGGTCCCGTGGAAGTCCTCGGTGAAGTGGAAGGTCTTCTTCACCCACCTCATGATGAAGGTGTCGGGCGCCTCTTCTTCCGTCTCACCGCGCCGATAGTCCCTCACCAGAGTCGCCGCGGTGTAGATCAAGAACGCGCCGAAGATGAAAAAGACCCACGCGAACCGGGCGATCACCGCCGCACCGAGGGCGATGAAAATCCCGCGGAAGACCAGGGCCAAGATAATGCCGACCATCAGCGCGTACTGCTGCAGGTGGCGCGGGACCTTCATCTTCGTCATGATGATGATGAAGATGAACAGGTTGTCGATCGACAAGGAGTATTCGGTCATCCACCCGGCGACGAACTCCCCGCCGTACCGCACACCCCACTTGAGCCAGACGAACCCGGCGAAGACGAGGGCCAAGAAGACGTAGATGATGATCGCGACCGTGCATTCCCGGGTCGAGGGCTCATGGGGTTTGCGGCCGATGACGAAAACGTCGAAAACCAGGACCGCGACCAGAATCACCAAAGTGACGATCCATGTGACGTCAGTGACGTGCATGAGATCCTTTCTCGACGGTCGCAACCAGGTGCTATTTTACTCTATCCGCATGGCTCGGCCTGACCTGCTATTTCATGCCTTCCACCATGGACCGGTATTCCTTCTTCAGGTCGGCCACCTCGTCGCGCAGGCGGGCGGCGACCTCGAAACGCAAGTCAGCCGCGGCCGCATGCATCCGCTCAGTCAGTTCCGAGATCAGATCGGCCAGTTCGCCCTGGGCGATGTTGGCCGGCCTGGTCATCGCCGGTTCATCAGCCAGCACGACGCCCGGTGTGCGCCGCGTGGAGCGGTTCCCGATCGAATCGGCATCCTCGCGGGCCAGCATCTCGGTGATGTCGGAGATCCTCTTGCGCAGCGGTTGCGGGTCGATCCCGTGGGAGGTGTTGTAGGCGACCTGCTTGGCCCGGCGCCGGTTGGTCTCCGAGATCGCCTTGCGCATGGATTCGGTCATGGTGTCGGCGTACATGTGGACCTGGCCCGAGACGTTGCGGGCCGCCCGCCCGATGGTCTGGATCAGGGAACGCTCAGACCGTAGAAATCCCTCCTTGTCGGCATCGAGGATCGCGACCAGCGAGACCTCCGGCAGGTCGAGCCCCTCGCGCAGCAGATTGATTCCGACCAGCACGTCGTACTCCCCCGACCTCAGTTCCCGCAGCAGGTCCAGGCGTTTGAGCGTGTCGATGTCGGAATGCAGGTAGCGGGCGCGGATGTCGTGGGCCAGCAGATAGTCGGTCAGGTCCTCGGCCATCC
>WREX01000174.1 GCA_009779115.1 Propionibacteriaceae bacterium | reverse complement strand
GAAGAAATGGTGGGTCGAGCGTACTGGCCCCAAGACGTGGATCGGGCACAGCCCGAGGGGTTCAACCGTCGTCATGGCACCCACTGATGCCGACGTGCCGGGAGCATTCACCCCCGGCGAACTACTGAAGCTGGCGCTGGCCGGTTGTGCCGGTATGTCCAGTGAAGGCCCGGCCGTTCGCCGCCTGGGGCCAGACTTCGCCGCCACGATCATTGTCGACAGTACGGACCACCAAACGCAGGACCGCTACGAGTCGTTCACAGAGCACATCCAGCTCGACGCGTCCGCACTCGACGAAGCTGGGCGTGCGGCGCTGGTGGCCACCATGACGCGGGCCATCGAAAGGTTGTGCACGATCGGCTTGACACTACGCCACGGGGCGATCGCCACGGTGCGAATTGAGGACACACCCAGCCGATGACCACTCCCTTGATCGATGAACGAACCCACGTGGCCACCAAGACGCTGCCGCCGTGGGCCACAATCGTCTGGAATGACGAGGTCAACCTCATGAGTTATGTCACGCACGTGTTCATGAAGTACTTTGGCTACCCACGCCCGAAGGCCGAGGAGCTCATGTTGCAGGTACACCGCCAGGGCCGTGCCACCGTCTCCTGGGGTGGGCGCGAGCAGATGGAGCGTGATGCCACAGCCATGCAGAGTTACGGCTTATGGGCTAGCTTGGAGCGTACCTGATGCTTGCGTTTTCTCGTCGCGACAGCACATTGCAGACCCTCTTTGACAGTGACGAACTGACGGTTTTGGGCATGCTGGTCGGCGAATTGATCGAATTACTCAGTCCGCTGTGCCCGCACACCAACGACGAGATTTTTACCGAACCACCGCCCTTCTGGCGCCAGGATCCGGCGCTCAACCGCCTGTTTCCCGACGCCTACAGAGACGACGAGGCTGCCAGCGCCGAATTTTCGCGCTACACGATGGCCGATCAGACACTCGCCAAGACCGACGCCGCCAACCTGGTGCTCACCGACCTTGGAGACGCCGATGACGGCCTGGTCAGCGTGCCACTTGATCACATCGAAGCCTGGCTGATCACGCTGACAAACCTACGGCTGGTGCTCGCCGAACGAATGGGCGTCGACAACATCGCAGAAGCCAACAGCATGGACCACCCGACAGCAGCGGTGTACACATGGTGTGGGCTGATACTCGACAGTATGGTGCAACTGCTGTGAGCAGGCAGGTGCGGTCGCCAGCTATCGTCAAGACGCAATGACAGTGTGTGACGACCTCGGCGGGTAGAGAGGTACGCTGGGTTTGCCCGTACTGTTGTTTGGTTGCACCTGCCCTGGTAGGGGTCTTTTGCGAGAGCAGAGGGTTGAACCCGGATGCACCGATTCATGGCTGCTGCGCGATCCTGTGCCGGCACGCTGGCTCGTCGGGCGTCGTTCAACTTCACGTCCAGTCTGCCCTCACGGCAACCGTTGACCCGCCGCACCACCACAGTGTCGCTCGCGACGCCAGCGATCGGTGCATTCGGGTTGAACTCTCCACGAACGCAACCAAGTGGTCGTCACGGCTCACCAAGGTGCACTGATAGTTCTGGTTGATGTCTGTGCTCCTTCCTATACTGGCAATTATGGACGGCGTCCACGTTGAGATTGAAGAGGGTTTCCCTGACCTGACCGTGATCGTCCGGTGCCCGGAGAACGGGCCGGAGGTCGCGGCGCTGCTGGCGTGCCTGCGCGACGATGGGGGGAAGTTGCCCGGGGTCAAGGATGGGGTGACCCATCTGATCGATTACCGGGACGTGCTCTATTTCGAGTCCGTGGACAAGCGCAGTTTCATCTACACGGCGACCCAGGTGTACGAGACCCCGCTCAGGCTGTATCAGATTGAAGAGCGCCTCACGGACACCGGGTTCTTCCGCAGTTCCAAATCACAGATCGTCAACATTGCCGAGATCACAGCATTGTGCCCCGATTTCGCCGGGCGCATGGAGGTCGTGCTGAGCAATGGGGAGCGGATCATCATCTCCCGGCATTATGCCCGGGCATTGAAAGAAAGGTTGGCTTTGCGATGAGCAGAGTGGTGGAGGTGGTCATGTCGGCCAAGACGCTGGCCGCGATGGTATTCTCCGGTCTGATGGTGCTGTACCTGATCGGCGGTGCCCTTGTCACGCCGGTTTTCGGGGTCTCGTTCAACTACACGGTCCCCTTTATTTTCGTCATCGAGGGTCTGGTGGTGTCCGTCCTGATCTCAGTGGTCTGGACCTGGTTGTTCGGCGATCAGACTCACACCACGACGCGGTATTTTCCCCGTCTGGTGATCTTCTGCCTGGCCATGGCGGTGATGCTGACGCTGAGTGTTCTGGTCTTCTTCGGCTGGCACACCGACTGGGCGAAGCTGTGGTGGATCGTGATGGCCTGCGTGATGGCCGGCATCGTCGTCGTGTCGGTCATTGCCGAGGCGTACTTCCGCAGGACCGGTCGGCGCTACACGCAAATCCTACAAGCCCGCAAGGTGACCCAGTCCGATCAGGGGAGTGTGTGACAGAAGGGGTACGGGCGTCAGGTGCCCACTCGATGAACTCGTCCGGGGGCGTTCAGACGCAACAAGCACCGATACAAGGATGGGAACACGATGGGACACCGAGGTCAGGGGAGTCGGGGGAATAAGAGTTGCGAGAGTCACCATCGGATTTCACATCACATCGCCGTACCCTTGAATTCCAGGCTCAGGTTGTGATAGCAAGTGAGTCATGAATCTTTCAGACGCGAAAGGGCGGCAGACATGACGGTACGAGGCGAATTCACGGTCGCGGCATGGAATGAGGAAAACCTCAGTTCCTTTCCCGCGGACATGCCTGTTGCCAAGGCATCCATCGTCTTCGAGGCGACCGGGGAAGTCAGCGGCAGGCTGACCGTGGAGTACCTCCTGCAGTACTCGGTCCAGGACACGGTTAATCCGCACAATTCCCAGGCGACCTACACCGGGTACATGTTCCTTGACGGCTCGATCGGTGGGAGGACTGGCACAGTCGTGATCGAGGACCGGGGGAGCTACACGCAGACTGGCCCCGCCAGTGTCCTGCGTATCAAGCCTGGCACCGGCACCGGTGAACTCGCCGGGGTGACCGGCACGGGCCAGTACGGCATGAACGACGGGAAAATGATCATCGAGTTCGATCTGGACTAGTGTCCTGAGACACCGGTGTGAGCAGGTCTTTCGTGTTGAGTGACACCCCGGCACCCCGACTGGCACCCCCAGCCACCCCATTTTTCTGCGCTGACAAGTCGTGATATCAGTGGTAATGATCCCGTACTTCTGCTGTCCATATTGACGTTGGGCTATGCCCCGTCAGCTAGACTCGTGGCCGTGCGTGGAGAATACAAAGTACCAGGTGGCAAACTCGTCACCATCACCCTTGACGACCAGGATGGAAAGATCGCCAATGCCCATGTGGCAGGGGATTTTTTTCTTGAACCCGATGAGGCGCTCGACCGGATTAATGCAGCCGTGAATGGCCTGCCCCTCACCACCCGAGTGGGGGAGATTGCCCAGGCTGTCGATGCCAAGCTGCTGCCGGACGACACTCTGGTCGGTTTCACCTCTCGTGACGTGGGCTTCGCTGTCCGGCGGGCGGTCGGGGCGTCGACCAGGTGGGAAGACCATGCTTTCGAGTTGATCGAGGACGGACCGCGCAGTCCGTACATGCAAATGGCGTTGGACCAGGTCTACGCCGAGGCACTGTCCCAGGGCACGCGTGGCCCGACCCTGCGGATCTGGGAGTGGGGGGCTCCGGCGGTGGTCATCGGGTCCTACCAGTCGGTCATCAACGAGGTCGATCCTGACGGCGCTGCCAAGCATGGGATCACGGTGGTACGCCGGGTGTCCGGTGGAGGGGCAATGTTCGTCGAACCCGGCAACACGATCACGTACTCCCTGGTCGTGCCGGCGTCGTTGGTGGATGGGATGAGTTTCGAGGAATCCTACGAGTTTCTGGATTCCTGGTG
>WREX01000173.1 GCA_009779115.1 Propionibacteriaceae bacterium | reverse complement strand
CTGTGGGGGTGCGATGGGTCGGCGGGTGGCGTGAGGGCAGACTGGACGTCTGTTGAGCGACGCCCGACGAGCCAGCGTGCCTCCACAGGGCCGCGCAGCAGCCATGAATCGGTGGATTCGGGCATAGCCACTCCCCTGGACGGGCAGGTTCCGTGAGATCATTGGCGGCGGTGGGCCGGCCCTCCCGATCAGGGTCGGGTATCGGTCATTGTGTGCTTTCCAGTAAAATGGATGCCACAACGTCCCATGAGGGGGGAACCCATGAGTAATTTCGATTCATCGAACATTGCGTCATTTCCTGATATGAACTCTGATCCGGCAGGGCTTGACCACGAGAATCAGCCCAAGGCACCGGGTGATTCTTCAGTCCCGTCACAACCACCAGACACCCCGGACCCCTATGCTTCTCTCAACACCCCAGACCCTTATGCTTCTCTCAACTCCCCGGACCCTTATGCTTCTCTCAACTCCCCGGACTTGACGGGCTCGTGGGTTCCCGAACAACCAGTCACGTCGCCGGAGTCTGCGCCATCGCCCGCGTTGGCAGGGGACAGCGATCTGTCATGGTCACAGCAGGGTTCATTGCCCGGGGCTCCCTCAGCTCCGGCAGGCATTCAGTCCAGTTTTTCTCCTCAACAACCCGGAGTTCAGCCCAGTACGGTTTCGTCACAGCCGGTTGTCCAGCCGACGACTGCCCCTGTCGCACCTGGATACCAGCCACCTTCGGCAACCCCGAGTGGTCAACCACAGGAACCGGAATATGTGTCCTATGACCCGTGGCCAGCCAACCCGGACGCGCTCCACGATTCTGCCCCGTCTGTGCCACAAGCGCCGAATCCGCCCGTTCCTGCCTCGGGGTCAGGGTTTGGGACTCTCCCGTCCGATGACTTCTCATCAGCCAACCCAGCCATGCCACAAGGTTCGTACCAGCCCTTGCCTCCTCAACAATCCTTGCCTCCCGTTCAACCCGTGCCTCCCATGGGACCGGGATATGGGTCCGTTCCGCCGAACCAACCCCTGCCTCCCATGCAGCCCGTGCCTCCCATGGGACCAGGATTTGGGTCCGTTCCGCCGAATCAACCCGTGCCTCCCATGGGACCGGGATACGGTTCTGCTCCCCCTAGCCAACCCATTCCGCCTGTCCAACCCTTGCCTCCTATCCAACCCCTTCCGCCTGCCCAACCCGCCCCTCCACCTGGCCCGGGATATGGGTCCGTTCCGCCCAACTATTTGATGCCGCACATGGTCCAGAAGGCACCGCTGAATGGTCCTGGGCTCGCATCTCTCATTCTGGGGATCAGTTCGCTGGTCGTCTGCTGGCTCGGCCTTCTCAGCGGACCAGCAGCCATCATTACTGGTGTTATTGGCCTCAACAGTGCCAACAAACGCCAGTTGAAGAACAAGGGTATGGCAACAGCCGGTTTGATCATGGGAATCATCGGTTTCATTGTGGAGATCATTTTCGTGATCTATATCGCCCAGCAGCCGTCGTGATGGCAGTGCACGCCAGTTAACAAGACAAGGGATCACCTTAGATTCATTGTTGTGCGGGATGACTCATCCCTGGTCGTACGATTGACCCGATTCGTGGTTGTCCGGGAAATGATGGCACGATCGCCCGTACTGTTCCTACCGCTGTCCAAGGGTGTTGGCGTCGATGACGTAGCGGTATCGTACTTGTGAGCGAACCACCTTGTCAAAGGCATCTGTGATCTGGTCGCCGGTGATGGTTTCGATGCGCGCGCGCACCCCCTTCTCGGCGCAGAAGTCGAGCATCTCCTGGGTTTCGGGGCAGCCTCCGATGAGCGAGCCCTGGAGGGTACGGCGCGGGCTGAGGGCGCGGATGTAGATGTCGACCGGACTGGCGGGCATCCCCACATTGACCATGACGCCGGTCTTGTTGAGGCAGTTGATGTAGCTGGTGTAATCGTCGGTCGACGAAACAGTGGAAAGGATCATGTCGAATTGGTTGGCTAAGCGCTTGAACGTGCCTTCCTCTTCCGTGGCGTAGTAGGCGCTGGCTCCCAGCGCCAGCCCGTCGGCCTGCTTGGACATCGTGTGGGAGATGACCGACACGTCAGCGCCCATAGCGGCCGCGATCTGGACTCCCACATGGCCCAATCCGCCCAGCCCCACAATGGCAACCTTCATCCCCGGTTGCACCCAACGCTTCAGAGGAGAGTACGTCGTGACTCCCGCGCAGAGCAGTGGCGCACCCTCGTCCATGGCGATGGCATCGGGGATGGAGAACACAAAATGTTCCTGCACTGTGATGGCCTGTGAGTAACCGCCCTGCGTGGTCTGCCCCCACTGGTCGCGGGAATTGTAGGTGAAGATGCCATGGTCACAGAACTGTTCGAGCCCCTGAGCGCAATACTCGCACTCACCGCACGAATCAACCATGCAGCCGACGCCAACCCGGTCGCCGGGTTTGTACGCTTTCACGTCGGCGCCTACCGCTCGTACTGTCCCGGTGATCTCGTGGCCAACCACCAGCGGATAGTGCCCCTTGCCCCACTCTCCGCGAGCGGTGTGGATGTCCGAATGGCAAATTCCACAATAAGCAATGTCGATCAAGACGTCCTTGGGCCCGGGCTCGCGACGCTCGATCTGGGTCGGGCTACACGGGCTGGTCGATGAGACAAAACCGTACGCATGAGTCAGCATGACAACTCCTCTAGTGTGATCGCCGTGGCCGGCGTGATTTCATTCTGCCACCAATCGCGGGACAGCTATTGTTCGAGATGCTGGCGGATGCCCTCGCGTACTTTCATGAATTCATCGTCGATCTCGCGGGCGGGATGAGCGATGACAGTACGGCGTTTGGGCCCGTGCCAGAGCATGATCTTGGCGGTGTTTCGCGAGACTGTGACATCGGTCACGTCGATCCAGGAGCCGTAATACTCCCCGGACGGGCTCTCGATCGTGTACCCCTCGTCGTCGAACGTCACCCAGACGCGCCTCTTGCGAGTAGCGACAATGGTCATGGTTAGAAGGATCAGCCCGAGGATCGCCACGACGCAGCCTGACACCCGCAAACTCATGGAATCTTTGACGGTGAACGAGGCGCCGATCATGACCAGACCGATCACCAGCAGGGCGACAGCCACCCACGTGCCACCGGGAATCCGGGGTTTCAGGAGGTACGTGACCATGGACACTCGCATTCGTCTGACGGATTTCAGACTAGCCCATCGCGTGTGATGAGTCAGGAGAACACACGAGGACGGTGTGGTTTGCGTGGGGTTGGTCGTCAGGCATTCGACCGTCGTGGGGATCAGGTGAGTGAGGGTTGGTTGTCAGCAGGATTCATTGGTAGGGAGTCGATCGTCCTTCATCCCGTGTCGAGGGGAGCGAGGCAGTACGCTGCAGAGCCGTCAGAACTGGTACTACGCGCTCCTGCATCCGCTATCATGGCGGGCAGTCAGGAGGCCCGATGACGATCTGGGATACTGCCATGGACAAGGCGCTAGATGCTGCGCGTCAGGCTGGCCTACATGCGGACGTACCCATTGGTGCCGTGGTGCTCGACGAACAAGGCGAGGTGATCGCCGAAGCCGGAAACGAACGAGAATTGACTCATGATCCGACCGCACACGCGGAGGTGCTGGCCCTCAGACGCGCGGCCCAGCACTTGGGTTCCTGGCGTCTGAGTGGCTGCACATTGGTTGTCACCCTCGAACCCTGCGCCATGTGCGCCGGAGCTGCCGTAGCAGCAAGGATTGCCCGTGTCGTCTTCGGTGCTTTCGACCCCAAGGCAGGCGCCGTCGCCTCCCTCTTCGATGTTGTACGCGACCCCCGGCTCAACCATCGCCTGGAAGTCACCAGCGGCGTACGGGCCAAGGAATGCGGCACGCTCATCCAAGAGTTCTTTGATACACTTTCTGGCGGTGACGTGTCCGAGTGGCCGATGGAGCCCGCCTCGAAAGCGGGTGTGGGGCAACCCACCGAGGGTTCAAATCCCTCCGTCACCGCCAAT
>WREX01000172.1 GCA_009779115.1 Propionibacteriaceae bacterium | reverse complement strand
TCTCCCTGTCCGGCGGCGCCCTGTTCGCGAATGTGGTCTCCGTCATTCTCCTAGTCATCGAGACCTCCTCCTTCCGCCGCCGCTGATGTACCGCACCCGGACCCAGCGCCACACCCATCAGCCTTCCCGGTCACGGCGCTTGACCCTGGCCTCGGTGGCCGTACCCTCCGAGGTGCCCACGACGACCACGATCTTCATCGTCTTGCGCAAGATGAGACAGCCACTACTGTTATTGCTGGCCGTGATGACGACCGCTGTCTTCGGCTTGTCCCTCATGCCGGGCGTGCCCCAACCGGACGGGTCCTCGGGCCAGCTCAGCGCCTTCGAAGCCTTCTACGTCTTTTCCATCACCGCCACCACCATCGGGTACGGCGAGGTCCCCCACGAGTTCTCCATCCAGCAGCGCTGGTGGATCGTCGGCTTCATCTACGTGGCGGTCCTGGGCTGGGCCTACACCATCGCGCGGCTGATGTCGCTGCTCCAGGACACCGCCTTCCGCAATGCCCGCAACGCCCAAAGTGTCCGGCGGTCCATCGCCCGGATCCGCCAGCCCTTCACCATCATCGTCGGCTACGGCTACATCGGGCGCTCGGTGGCGAAAGTCCTGGACACCCTCGGGCGCCGGATCGTCGTCCTCGACAAGGAGACTGTCGCCATCGAACGGCTGGCCACCGACGAAATCTTCCAGGAGGTCCCCGGTATTCGCGGGGATGCCGCCAATCCGGCCTTCCTCGGGCTGGCGGGTCTCGGCCACCCCGATTGCGAGGCCATCCTGGCGATGAGCGGGGACGAGGACGTCAACCTCCAGATCGTCATGACCTGCGCCCTGCTGCGCCCGACCCTGCCGGTGATCGCGCGCGCCTCAACCAAGCGCACCGAACAGGCGATGGCCGACTTCAACCCGAGAGCCATCATCAATCCGTACGACGACTACGGCAATTACCTGATCGTCTCCTTGAAACGTCCGTACACCTACCGGCTGATGACCTGGCTGATGTCGGTGTCGGGCACTCCCCTGCCGCCCATCAGGGCCCATATCCAGGTCAGCACCTGGCTGGTGGTCGCCGACGGCCCGTTCGGGGAGGAGATCGCCCAGGACCTGACTCAGGAGGGGTACGCGGTCAGGATGGCCACCCCGGGTGACGAGCACGACTTCACCGGCATCGACGCCGTCGTCGCGGGCGCGGAGTCCGACACCGCCAACCTCTCCCTGGCCGCCCACGTGCGCGCCACCAGCCCGCAGACCTTTCTGGTCGTACGCCAGCAGTCCCACTCGCATCTGCCCCTGCTGGACGCCTTCCGTCCCGATTCGGTCTTCTTCCCCCCGCAGATCGTGGCCCAGCGAGCGGTGGCCAACATCATCACACCGCGCCTGTGGGCCTTCCTCCACGACCTGATGGACGCCGACGAGTTGTTCAGCAAGGACCTGACCACGAAGTTGGTCCATCGTTTGGGAACGGGGTCGCCCATCCCGACCCGGATGTGGATCGGGGAAGCCCAGACGCCCACGGTCGTCCGCTGGCTCAAACACCGGCCCTTGTCATTGGGGGCTCTGTTCCGCTCCCCCCAGGATCACACCGAGTACATCGCCGCCCTGCCCCTGTTGATCATCCGGGGCGAGGAAGCCATCACCTTGCCCGGTGACGATCTGGACCTGAAACTGGGCGACGAGATCGTCATCCTGGCAACCGCGGATGCTCTGGACGAACAGGCCGAATGCCTCTTCGACGACTCGACGCTGTATTACACCGCCACCGGGCGCGACATCCCGACCTCCAGGGCGTGGCGACGCCTCACGAAGCAGAGATGGAAGGACGCGTTCCCGCTTGACGACGACGACGCCACGGCAGGTACATCAGGGTCCACAGCAACGCCACCAAAACGACCATGACCGGAAGATAGAAGGGGCCCGTGAGGTTCTGGATTGGTTCCAGGGGGGATCCCGGCGAACCGGTGTTCATGAACCAGAAGTTGGTGTCCCAGATGGCGTTGGCGACGAAGGACACCGCGACGAAGCCCGCCATGATGACGCCTGCCTTCCACCAGGTCTTGGGCTCAGGCCGGTAGTCCTTGCCGACGAGGATCATCAAGGCGTACGCGAACAGCAAGGCATGGACGAGGAAGGCTTGCCAGGTGTAGAGGTTGAAGATCGGCTGATCGGCCCAGTCGGGGAAGGTGATCGCGGCGATCGGGCCCCAGGTGCCTACGGCATAGATGAACTGCCGGGTCCACGAGTTCGGATGGACCGCGTCGATGAAGACGCAGAAGGTGACGGCGGCGCAGGCGTGCAGGGGCAGGATGGGGGGCGTGTACATCCCCAAGACGATGAAAATCCCCTGGCGGAAGACCAGTTCGAGGATGAGGACAGCGATCCCGATGGCCAGCCTGATATGGTGGCGGCGATTCGTCCCGGACTTCACATAGGTCACCACCAGGATGGCGATCACCACGACCATGACCGCCAGCATCACCACGTGGGCGGGTGTGAATTGCCCGAAAGCCAGGCTGGGCGGGGCATTCCTGGGCTCAGTCCAGAAATGATCGAACCAAGAGGGAGTCACCGTGCCACTGTAGAGGTTTTTCCCCTTGTTCGCCATTTCACCCGGATGCACCGATTCATGGCTGCTGCGCGGCCCGGTGCAGGCACGCTGGCCCGACCCTCAGCGCTGAGCTAACGTCCAGTCTGTCCTCACGCCACCCGCCAACCCATCGCACCGGCACAGTGTCGCTCGCGACGCCAGCCATCGGTGCATCCGGGCTTCACGCCGCCAGAATGGAAGCGATCTCACCTGGACATCAGGCAAGAGTGGACGCGGTTCACTCTTCCAGTCGGTACCCCAATCCGCGGACTGTCACCAGGTGGCGCGGATGAGCGGGGTCCTGCTCGATCTTGGCCCGCAGACGCCGGACATGGACGTCCAGAGTTTTAGTGTCGCCGTAATAGTCGGCGCCCCAGACCCGCTCGATGATCTGGCGGCGGGTGAGCACCCGGCCGACGTTGTGCATCAGCAACTCGAGCAACTCAAATTCACGCAGCGGCATCTCGACCGCCTGGCCGTCCACCACGACCCGGTGGCGCTCCACGTCCATCTCCAAACCGGCGACCGCCAGGACCGGACTGAGGGGAGTCGCGCTGCGGTGGCGGCGCAGGACCGATCGAAGACGCGCCAGCAGTTCCGGGGTTGAAAAGGGTTTGGTCACGTAGTCGTCGGCTCCGGACTCCAGGCCCACCACGATGTTGGCCTCGCCGACTTTGGCCGTCAGCATGATGATCGGCACATCGGAGGTCAGCCGGATCGTGCGGCACACGTCGATCCCGGTCACCCCGGGAATCATCAGGTCGAGCAGGATGACGTCGGGCGGGTGGTTCTCGAAGGAATCCAGCGCCTTGCGCCCGTCTGAGGCGGTGCGGACGTCGTACCCTTCCCTCCTCAACAGGTACGCCAGAGTCTCCCGGACGTCCTCCGAGTCTTCAACCAACAGCAGTTGTGTCATGTCTGTCCCTTTTCCCGGCATTCTCCCCCTGGCGCCGACTCACGATTCGTTCTCTGCGGCCGGCTCCGGCTGCGCGGCCACCGGCAGGGTCAGGGTGAAAGTCGACCCCGAGCCCAGTTGGGAGTCCACACTGACGCTGCCCTGGTGGGCCAGAGCCGTGTGCTTGACGATGGCCAGCCCCAGGCCAGTTCCGCCGGCCCGGTGCGAACGGGCCTGGTCGGTGCGATAGAAACGCTCGAAGATCCGCTCCTGTTCGCTGTCGTCGATGCCGATCCCCTGGTCGATGACGTGGATCGCCACCGTGCCATCCGCCTGATCCATCTGGCAGGAGACGATCACCCGCGACCCTTTGGGCGAGTAGTGGATGGCATTGGACAACAGATTCTCCAGTGCGGTCACCAGAGCCTCCTCGTCCCCGTCGACGTAGGCTTCCACCCGCATCTTGGTCTTCAGTTTGACCCCTTTGATCCGGGCGGTCTCGATGGCCTGGAAGACAGCCTTCTGGATCAGGTCGCCCACCGCGATCCG
>WREX01000171.1 GCA_009779115.1 Propionibacteriaceae bacterium | reverse complement strand
GTCGTCGCCGACGATCCATTGGAAGCCGGCTGGTTCGTTGTCCTTGCGCCAGAAGGCGCGATTGGCCCGGTACAACGCGTTCATGTCATGGAAGAGCAGTTGCAACCCGTGGTGGCCCCACAAACCGGTGACCCACCATTCGAGGGACTCCTTTTCGGTGTATTCGCGGCGCTGCCCGAACTCCTGGCCCATGAAGATCAGTTGTTTGCCCGGCCAGGCCCATTGGTACCCGTAGAAGGCCCGCAACGTGGCGAATTTGCGCCAGTCGTCCTGGGGGACCTTGTCGATCATCGAGCCCTTGCCGTGGACGACCTCGTCGTGGCTGATGGGCAGGATGTAGTTCTCTGAGTACGCGTACACCATCGAGAACGTGATGTCGTCGTGGTGCCACTGCCGGTAGACCGGGTCCAGAGCCACGTACCGCAAAGAATCGTTCATCCAGCCCATGTTCCACTTGAAGCCGAAGCCGAGCCCGCCCTGGTCGACCGGTTTGGTGACTCCGGCGAAGGAGGTCGACTCCTCGGCAATCATCATCACGCCGGGGCAGCGCGCGTGCAGGTGGTGGTTGACGTACTTCAGGAAATCGACGGCCTCCAGGTTCTCGCGGCCGCCGAAGACGTTGGGAATCCACTCGCCTTCGTTGCGGGAGTAGTCGAGGTAGAGCATCGAAGCGACCGCGTCGACGCGCAACCCGTCGATGTGGAATTCGTGCAGCCAGTACAGCGCGTTCGAGATCAGAAACGACTTCACCTCGTTGCGCCCGAAATTGAAGATGTACGTCCCCCAGTCCGGGTGGTAGCCCTGGCGCGGGTCGGCATGCTCGTACAAGCTGGTGCCGTCGAATTTGACCAGTGCCCACTCGTCGGTGGCGAAATGGCCCGGCACCCAATCCATGATCACCCCGATCCCGGCCTGGTGCAGTCTGTCGATCAGGTAGCGCAGGTCGTCGGGGTTGCCGTAACGTGATGTCGGCGCGAAGTAGCCGGTCACCTGATACCCCCAGGAACCGAAGAAGGGGTGTTCGGCCAGCGGCATGAACTCGACGTGGGTGTAGCCCTGCCAGGTCAGGTACTCGATCAATTCGTCGGCGATCTCGCGATACCCCTTGCCAGCCCGCCATGAGCCCAGGTGGATCTCGTAGAACGACACCGGCGACTCCCACGCTTTCCAGGCCTCGCGGTAGTCGACCCAGGCGCGGTCGCCCCATTCGTACTGGGAATCGAAGACGATCGATGCCGTCCTTCCCTCGGTTTCGGAGAACCGGGCCATCGGGTCGGCCTTTTCCCGCCAGACCCCGTCCGCACCAAGGACTTTGAACTTGTAGCGCGTGCCCGTCCCGCGCTCTTCGATGAAACGCGACCACACCCCTGTACCAGGCAGCTTGAGCATGTCGTCGCCGGACCAATAGTTGAAATCGCCGCAGACCAGCACCCGCTGGGCGTTCGGCGCCCACACCGAGAATCTCGTCCCGGGAATGCGGTGTCCGCTGTCGGAATCATAGACCGTTGTCACATGTGCACCTAGGCGTCTCCACAACTCTGTGTCACCGCCGCTGGCCAGTCCCTCCATGTCTGTTCCTCGCAGTTCTCCTGCGAGATCGTAGGTTGTCATGTGGATCCTCCTTAGGGTCTCCATCCGTATGATCGGCCTGGGGGCTAGTCCGATTACTTCAAGACTAGTCCCTTGGACAGTGCGTTATGAGCGCGGCGATGCCTAAATTTTTAATGTGATTATTGCCCGACAACAAGGACGTGAGCGGGGTCGGCGGGGCCCAGTTGGACGAAGTTGTTTGTTGTCCAATTCCAGGTTCCGCCTGTTATCAAATCGTGGACGCGCAGGGGTTTGTGCGAGTCCAGGCCGAGTGCGTCGAAGTCCAATCGGACCTCGCCGTACTGGGGATTGACCGGGTCCAAACTGACCACCGTGATCACCTTGTCGTCGCCATCAATCTTGGAGTACGCGATGATCTGATCGTTGGCTGTGTCATAGAAACGGATGGTGCGCAGGCGCTGCAGGGCGGGGTGCTCGCGGCGCGCGGTGTTCAAGATCGTCAGAAGCCGGTTGAGGTTCGCGGTGGCCTCGTAATCGCGCGGGCGGTACTCGTACTTTTCCGAATGGAGGTACTCCTCGCGCGTCGGCAGCGGCTCATGCTCGAACAGTTCGAAACCGGAGTAGACCCCCCAGCTCGGGCTCATCGTGGCGGCCAGGATGGCGCGGATGGCGAAGGCGGCCTGGTTGCCGTCTTGGAGATAGTACGGGTTGATGTCCGGGGTGTTGACGAAGAAGTTCGGGCGGTAGAACCCGGCGGTGTCCTGGCTGAGTTCTTTGAGGTATTCCTCCAGTTCCCATTTCGCTTCCCGCCAGGTGAAATAGGTGTACGACTGGTGGAAACCGACCTTGCCCAGAGTGTGCATCATCTCCGGACGGGTGAAGGCCTCAGCGAGGAAGAGGACCTCAGGGTGGCGTTTGCGAACTTCGGCCAGCAGCCAGGCCCAGAATTGGACGGGCTTGGTGTGGGGGTTGTCGACGCGGAAGATCGTCACCCCCTTGTCGATCCAGAATTCCACCAGGCGCAGGCATTCGTTGTAGATGCCCGCGGGGTCGCGGTCGAAGTTGACCGGGTAGATGTCCTGGTATTTTTTAGGCGGGTTTTCGGCGTACGCGATCGTCCCGTCAGCGCGGGTGCTGAACCAATCTGGATGGGACTTCACCCACGGATGGTCGGGGGAGACCTGGAGGGCGAAGTCGAGGGCGACTTCCATGCCGAGGCTGTGGGCGCGGTCGACGAAGCGGGCGAAGGAGTCGAAGTCGCCCAGGTCCGGATGGATGGCGTCATGCCCGCCGTCGGCGTTGCCAATCGCCCAGGGCGATCCGGGGTCATTCGGCCCGGAGTCGAGTGTGTTGTTCGCCCCTTTGCGGAACTGGGTGCCGATGGGGTGGATCGGTGGCAGGTAGATGACGTCGAATCCCATGGCGGCGACTCCGTCCAGGCGCTCGGCCGCAGTGTCGAAAGTGCCGGAGACCCAGCTGCCGTCCTCGCGCTGCGTGGCCCCTTGTGAGCGGGGGAACATCTCGTACCATGATGAGAACAGGGCTTTGTCGCGGTCAACTTGGAGCGGGAAGTCGGCGGTGGGGGAGACGAACTCGCGCAACGGGTGGCGGGCGCACACGGCCGTGAACTGGTTGTCATGGATGAGGGCGAGCATGCTGTCGCGGGTTGCGCCTGGACCCAGGTCTGGTTTGTAACCGTTCAGGATGGCCGCGTCGTCGGTGTCGACAGCGTCCAACTCCGCGATCGTGCGCTTGAGGAGGTTCGCTCCCTCCAGTCGTACGAGATCGACATCGATGTCCACTGTCAGTTTGATGTGCGCATTGTGAAACCACGTGGCCCAGGGATTCGACCACCCTTCGACCCGGAATGTCCAGTCCCCGGGACAGTCTGGTCGTACCCAAGCCTGATAGATGTCCAGCCCTTCCGGCCAGGCCTGGTCCATCGGGTATGTCAGAATCCGCCCGTCGGGGCTGACAAGAACTACTGTCGCCCCAAGTTCGTCATGCCCTTCGCGGAACACCCGCGCTTTCACCGGAAAACTCTCGTTGACAACCGCTTTCGCCGGATAGGCCCCACCTTCGATCACTGGCTCAACCTTCAGCACAGGGATTCTCCCAATCCCCCGAGGCAGTTTCGGAGGCTTAGGATCAAGGCGTAGGGCGACCCGTCGTGCGCGCGTCGTTTTCCGTGGGGCTGCTTCACTCATACTCCCAACCTATCGACCGGCACGTTGCCCCTCAAACTCCCATGCCCGGCGACCCGGAGAATTGAAAGGTCCGTCGCTCGTGGTATGACCCTGCCTGGTGTCCTGGTCGTACGGTGGGTTTTCCTGATAATTTGAGGTCATGATCCGCCCATTCTCACAGGTCGATGTGTTCGGTTCCGAGCCTCTCCTCGGCAATGCTGTTGCCGTGGTGGTCGACGCCGGTGGTCTGACTGACAAGCAGATGCTTCAGTTCGCCATCTGGACGAACCTGTCCGAG
>WREX01000170.1 GCA_009779115.1 Propionibacteriaceae bacterium | reverse complement strand
GGCAAACCCTCCTTCGCCAGGTCCGCCATCCGGGGCACGAGCCCAGCGGTGGACACTGTGATCCCGCGTGCCGAGACGCCGAAACCATGAGGCGAGGGTGCGGAAATCGCACGGATGGCGGCCATCACCGCCTTGTAGTTGGCGAGGGGCTCGCCCATGCCCATGAACACGACATTGTTGAGATTGCCTGCTCCTCCCGGGAGTGTGCCACTTTCTACGGCGACCACGGCCAAGCGTACTTGTTCCAAGATTTCTGCCGCAGTGAGATTGCGCTGCAATCCGGCTTGTCCGGTCGCGCAGAAGGGACAACCGATCCCGCACCCGGCCTGGCAGGACACGCACAGGGTCGAGCGGAACCCAGTGCGTTCGACACGGGGATATCTCATCAAGACGCACTCCACGAGGGCGCCGCCGAAGAGCCGGTAGAGGCTCTTGACCGTCATGCCCTGGTCGGCTGAGAACTCGGTGACCTTCTCGGCCAGGGACGGGAAGACCGTTGCGACCAGGTCGCGCTGGGCCACCGGTAGGTCACTCCAGGTGGTGGGATCCGCTTCATGGCGTTCGAAGTAATGCCTGGACAGTTGGTCGGCCCGATAGGTGGGCAGTCCCAACTCCCGTACTGTATCCGTACGCTCATCCACACTCATCCCGGCCCAGTGACCCGGAGGCTTTGTCACAGGAACCATGACAGGTTCACCCACGCCAGAAGAGGAGGATGACGGTCACCCAGACCGGGCTGGCGGCCACGATGTAGGAATCGATGCGGTCCATAATCCCGCCGTGGCCCGGGAAAAAGTGTCCCATGTCCTTCAGGCCAAGGTCGCGTTTGATCACCGACTCGACCAGATCGCCGACGATGGACGCGCTGACAAGGACGGCTGTGAGGACGAGGCCCTTCCACCAGGGGGCGCCGACGGCGAAGATCGTCATGAGAACGAGGAAGACCCCGGAGAGAATGAACGAACCGGCCACACCCTCCCAGGACTTCTTCGGGGAGATTCGCGGGGCAAAGGGATGTTTGCCAATGAGCATGCCCAGAACGTAGCCGCCGGTGTCCGATCCCGCGATGCCCAAGATGAGCATGGCGACCAGGAGCGGTCCTTGGGGCCCGGTCAGGATGAAGAGCATCCCGGAGACCAGCAAACACGGGTAGACAAGCAGGAATACTGTGTACACCACGTCGTTGACGAACCCCTCCATGGGGCCGAGGATGCGCACGATGAAAATGAGCACGATCGTCAGCCCGATGATCCACATCAGGATCATGGGCGAGGTCACCCCCCGGTAGGCCTGAGTGAGGTACGCGCCGACCAGGAAGGACACCGAACCGATCATCAGGGGTACCAGGACGATTCTGACGCCGCGCTGGGAGGCAAAAGCGTGGCTCATCTCGATTTGGGCGCCGACCACCATGGCCAGCACGAAGACGACGAACCCCCAGTGAAACCAGATCATGGACGCGCCGACGATGGCCAGCAGACCCAGGCCCACCCCAGTGGCGATGAACACATCGCGCCCGGCCCTCTTGTTGACCGCTTCAGTCGCCTTCCGGGCTGCGCCGACGAACTCGTTCAGAGCCTGTTCGACATCCTCGGTGTGCGTGTGAGGATGGTCCGCCCGGTGGTCGTGTGCAGGGACCGGATCGGTTGCGGACTGATGATCGTCGGCATCGGAAGACATCAGACTTCCAGGAGTTCGGCTTCTTTGCGTTTGAGCAGATCGTCGATGGCCTCGACGTGCTTCTTGGTGATCTCGTCGAGCTTCTTTTCGGCTTTGACGACCTCGTCCTCGCCGACCTCCTTGTCCTTCTCCATCTTCTTGCAGGCGTCAATCGCGTGACGCCGGGCGTTGCGAATGGAGACCCGTCCCTCTTCGGCCTTGGCGCGGGCAACCTTCGTGTACTCTTTGCGACGCTCCTCGGTCAGGATGGGCAACACGACCCGGATCACATGGCCGTCATTGGTGGGGTTGACTCCCAAATCCGAATCACGGATGGCCCGTTCAATGGCCGCCAGGGCCGATTGGTCGTACGGTGAAATCAGCATTGTCCTGGCCTCCGGCGCCTGGAATCCGGCCAATTGCTGAATCGGAGTCGGGGTGCCGTAGTAGTCGGCGGAAATCTTCGCGAACATGGTCGGGTGGGCCCGCCCGGTACGAATAGTCGCGAATTCCTCCTTCGAAAACTCAACGGCTTGCGCCATCTTGTGATCGGCCGTGGAAATAATGTCAGATATCACAGCGCCTTCCTCCTACCGTCCCTGGGGACATTCGTGACCATGGTGTTTCAGCGGGTTCTTAGTCGCCGATGATTGCATGTGTCAACGTTATCCCAAGTTTCCCGACATGTCTGTGGCACCACCGGGTTTTCTCGCGAATCTGGACTGGGACACACAAAAGTGGAATTAATCGATGACTGCCGTCACGAATAGACGCGTGTGCCGATGTGCTCCCCGGAAACTGCTCTGACAATGTTTCCTGGGACGTCCAGGTTGAAGAAGACCATCGGCATGTGGTGTTCCCTGGCCATGGAAATCGCGGTGGCGTCGGCCACCTTGAGGTTGCGGGTCAGGAACTCGTCATAGGTCAGTTCGTGGAACATCACGGCATCGGGGTTGGTCCTCGGGTCGTCGTCATAGACTCCGTCCGTACCCTGTTTGGCCATCAGGATGACCTCGCATCCGATCTCCAAGGCTCGCTGCGCGGCCACGGTGTCGGTGGAGAAAAAGGGCATCCCCGAGCCCGCGCCGAAGATCACGACACGGTTCTTCTCCAAGTGCCGGATGGCGCGCCGGGGGATGTAAGGCTCGGCCACCTGACCCATGGCGATGGCGGTCTGCACCCGTGTCTCGATTCCATTTTTTTCACAGAAATCCTGGAGGACAAGGCAGTTCATCACCGTGCCCAGCATGCCGACGTAATCGGCTCGGGCCCTGTCCATGCCTCGGGTCTGGAGTTCGGCGCCCCGGAAGAAGTTGCCGCCGCCGACCACGATGGCCACCTGGATCTCTTTCTCCACCGCCTGCGCGATCTGCGCTGCGATGGACGCCACCACATCAGGGTCGACGCCGAGAGAACCACCCCCGAAGGCTTCTCCAGACAGTTTCAAGAGCACCCGTTGATAGACCAGCGACATCTGTTCCTCCTCGCGAAGACGAGACTACCAGTACCCAATGACACTGGATCATTTTGCTTGAAATCACCAATCCCCCCGACACATACGCATCGAGGGGATTGATTCAGCAGTCGGTACGAGCGCTCTAGGCGCCAGCAGAGAATCGTACGAAGCGGGTGATCACCACGCCGCCGTCGTTGAGCAGCTTGCCCACGGTGGCCTTGTCGTCAGAGATCGCCGTCTGGTCGTGCAGGCAATTGTCTTTGAAGAAATCCTTGATCCGACCCTCGACGATGCGCGGGATGACATGCTCGGGCTTGCCCTCTTCACGGGCGGTCGCTTCGGCGATGCGCTTCTCGTTCTCAATCGTCTCGTCGCTGACCTCGCCGGCATGAACGTACACAGGGCTCATCGAAGCGATCTGCAGCGCGACGGTGTGGACCAGGCCCTCGTCGTTGGCGCCCTCGAATTCCACCAGGACGCCCACCTGCGGCGGCAAGTCCGGCGAACGGCGGTGCAGATAGGTGTGGGTGTTCCCGGTGAAGCGCGCCACCTTGACCAATTCGAGTTTCTCGCCGATCTTGATGGACAGGGCACTCACGGCGTCCGCGACGGTTTCACCGCTGGACAACACGGCCTTGTTGGCAGCTTCGACACTGTCCGCGCCGGAGGCTTCGACGGCCTCGGCGACACGGGAGGCCAGGTTCATGAACTCCTCGTTCTTGGCCACGAAGTCCGTCTCAGCGCCTAGTTGGATCATGGCGTTCCCGGCGGCGGCCACCAGTCCGTTGCTGGCTTCCCGGTCAGACCTCTTGGCGGCCTTCGCCGCACCCGAGATGCGCAGCAACTCGGTGGCCTTGTCGAAATCCCCGTCGGCTTCGGTCAATGCCTTCTTGGCATCCATCATTCCCGCGCCCGTCTGGTCGCGCAGTCTCTTCACATCAGCGGCAGTGATCGCCATC
>WREX01000169.1 GCA_009779115.1 Propionibacteriaceae bacterium | reverse complement strand
TCTGTGGGACGCCCTGTGGCTGACTGTCGCCTTCTTGTCGACCTCGCTGGCTGTGCTGTCGGTGGCGGTGTTCGCTTTCGGTTTGTCCGGGTCGGTGTTCGGGCTGGCCCGCCAGAGCTACATTACCGAGGCGATCCCGATGAGGTTCCGCGCCCGTGCTCTGTCGAGTTTGGGCGGGACCTTCCGTATCGGCGGCTTTCTGGGTCCTTTGGCCGGAGCCTGGGTCATCGCTTCGTGGAACCTCCAGGCGGCGTACGGCTTCGCGGCGATCATGAGCCTGTTCGCGGCCGGGGTGACCATGTCCTTGCCCGATCTGCCCGTCGAAGTGCAAACACGACGGCAAGGCACCGGAGAGGGGCCGAAGCTGTTCACCATTCTGCGGGCGCATGTGCGTACCCTGCTCACCTTGGGTGTGGGTGTCCTGGGCGTGGGACTGGTCAGAGCAGTCCGGCAAACTGTCTTGCCGCTGTGGTGTGAATCGCTGGGGCTGGACCCGTCCCACACCTCGCTGATCTACGCTGTATCAATGGGTATCGATATGAGCCTGTTCTTCTTCGGGGGATTCATCATGGACCGTTTCGGGCGGATGTGGGTGGCCGTCCCGAGCCTGACCATTCTGGGAATCGGGCTGGCGTCGTTGGCTCTGGCCCATTCGGCGATCTGGGTCATCGTGGTCGCCTGCGTGCTCGGCTTGGGCAACGGAATCGGATCGGGCATCGTGATGACCCTGGGATCCGACGCCTCCCCGGATGTCGGACGGGCCCAGTTCCTCTCCGGGTGGAGGCTGTTGGGAGACACTGGCAATGCTCTTGGTCCGCTCCTCCTTTCGGCTGTCACGACTTTGTTCACACTGGCTGCCGCCACAGTATCTTTAGGGGCTGTGGCGGTTGTGGCCGCGGGGTGGCTGGGCTACTGGATCCGCAACTCATCGGCCGGAAGTACGCATATAAAAGCCAAGGAAACATGACACGGTCGCGCGCTACCTGCCACATTGCCGTCTTTGATGGGAATAGACGTTTTTGTTTAGGGACGGTCTGCAGGGCGTTGGATGAGGGCTAAAGTTAGCTGCGTGGAAAACCTGGTATGGATTGACTGTGAGATGACCGGCTTAGATTTGAGCAGGGATGCTCTGATCGAAGTGGCCGTCCTTGTCACCGACGCGAACCTCAGTGTGCTGGGGGACGGGGTCGATGTTCTCATCGCTCCGCCGCCAGGAGCGCTGGACCACATGAGTGATGTCGTGACCCAGATGCATTCAGCCTCCGGCCTGATCGATGTCGTGTCGTCGGGGATGACCCTGGCCGAGGCCGAAGAGCAGGTCATGGCGTACGTCCGCGCCCATGTCTCGGAACCGGACAAAGCCCCTCTGGCAGGCAATAGCATCGGTACGGACAGGGCGTTCCTGGCCCGGGACATGCCCACTTTGGAAGGGTACCTTCACTACCGCAACATTGATGTGTCGAGCATCAAAGAACTGGTGCGCCGGTGGTACCCGAGGACCTTCTTCTCAGCACCTGAGAAGCACGGCAACCACCGTGCACTGGGCGACATCCAGGACTCCATCAACGAACTACGGTACTATCGTGAAACCGTGTTCGTCCCCGAACCCGGGCTCACTCGGGAGGAGGCACGTCGGATCGCCGGTCGGTACGCTGCCCCATTCTCCGCGACACCGCATGGTCGTCCTGCCAATCAATAGTGGTTCCTGAGTACCAGACCCAGCTCAGCGTTTCGGGGTGTCCCGGGTGCCCAGAACGAAGCTCACTGCCGCGTCGACGTGAGCCTTCGTGGAGTCGATGAGCGGGATGTGGGTGTCTTTCTGGCTCATGATGAGCGGTAATTCCGTACACCCCTCAATGACGGCGTCCGCGCCCTCATGGGAGAGCCGCTGGGCCACATCGAACAACTGACTGCGGGATTCGTCGAGGAAAATCCCCTGGGTCAACTCGTCGAACACGCAGGCGTCCGTGAAGTCGATGTCGTCTTGAGAGGCGATCACCGGATGAATGCCGTGGCGGCGAAGTCGGTCAGCGTAGAACCCGTCCTCCATGGTCCACTTGGCCCCCATGATGCCCAGTGAGGTGAAACCGTGCTGGGCGGCCACCGAGGCCACGGCGTCGGCGATGTGGATCACCGGGATGTCAACCGCCTGCTCGACCATGGGTGCGACCTTGTGCATCAGATTGGCACAGATCATGATGGCTTCGGCACCGGCCTGCTGGAGTAGGCGGGCTTCCTTGATGTACAGCTGGGCGGCGCCATCCCAATTCTCCGACACCTGGAAGTCGCGTACTTGCTGGAAATTCAAAGACCTGAGGATCAGGGACGCGGATGAATGCCCGCCCAATTCATCGGCAACCGCCTTGTTGATCCCCATGTAATAGTCGACTGTGGAGTGATAGCTCGTGCCCCCGATCAGGCCCAGTGTTCTCATGTTCATGCGGACAGTGTTCCACCGACACTCAACATTATAAATACCTCATGTGCTAAGTGGTATTATAAACTCCACTTATGTCACTTGATCCGCGCAGGGTTCTCATCCTGAAAGACGTTATCGAAGCCACATCCATCTCCGGTGCGGCTCGTGCTCTGGGGTGGACTCAGCCCGCCGTCACCCATCACATCGGCACCCTCGAACGATCGGTCGGTATGCCATTGCTCCTTCGCCGTACGACTGGTGTGATTCCCACCCAGGCCGGGAAAGCCCTCTTGGCTCATGCCGACGCCATCGCCTCGCATCTGGCCGCCGCCGAAGCCGAACTGGAGGAGATGCGGCTGTGTAAAGCGGGGACGGTCCGCGTCGCCGCCTTTCCATCCGCCCTGGCCACGCTGATCCCCCATGCCATGACGCGGATCCACAAAGACTCCGGCCTGAAAATCCGGCTGACCGAGGCCGAACCCGACGAAGCCATGAAGCTGCTACACGACGACGATGTCGATGTGGCTGTTGTCTTCAGCTACTCCGACACCCAGCCCACCGACATCAGCGAGTCCTTCGACCGTTGGACGATCGCCATGGATCCGGTCGCCCTGCTCCTTCCCCCCACCCATCCTCTCGCCCACAAAGAAGACCTGCATCTGACCGACCTGGCCGACGACGCCTGGGTAGCAGGTTGCCCCCGCTGCCGAGAGCACCTGGTGTCCATGGCCCACCGAGCCGGCTTCGAACCGAGGATCGACCACGAAACCGATGACTATGTTGTCGTGCAATCCCTTGTCAGCCAGGGATTGGCAGTTTCGGTCCTGCCTATGGTCGCTTTGGCCGCCTACCGCAACGAGGACGTGGTCGTACGCGACGCCCCCGAGCTAACCGGGCGCCGCATCGACGCCTTGTTCCGGCCCGGAGCAGATCGGGTGCCCAGCATCGCAGCCGTCCTGGGTGCGCTCACCAACGATGCTGTTTAAAAAAGACGCCTCCGAGGCTGACTCCCACCACCCGGCAAAACCAGTGTCTCGCCAGTACGAGGGGAGATGCGGGTGATGCGGTGTTAAACCTGAATCCACCGATCGCTTGCGTCGCGAGCAGCACCAGATGGGTGCACTGGGCACGGCGACAACGTGAGGGCAGACTGGACGTCTGTAAAGCGTTGGCGATGGGGCCAGGGCGCCCATCTGGTGCTGCGGAGTAGCAATGGATCGGTGGATTCAGGTTAAACTTCAAGCATGGTCAACTCGACACTTCAGCGAACCGTTGCGGCACTCAGCCGTGAAGAGCGTGTCGAGTTGCGTGACTTCATAAACATCACCCTTGGTGCCTCGACACCCGTCTTGACCGAAGAGCAGAAGGCTGCGATCCGTCGGCGAGCCGAAGAGATGGACGCCGACCCCACGCTTGGGTCAAACTGGGACGACGTCTACGACGAGCTGATGGCCGACCTTCGGTGAGATTACCCATCCGCGTTCATGCCGAAGCCAAACGTGAGCTGCTCCAAGCCCGCGACTACTACAAAGATATCGACCGCGACCTAGCTATCAGACTCTTAGATGAACAAGCTGTGGCGTTACGTTACGTTGGCGGTTTCCCCGAAGCGGGATCTCCCCTCTTCGATTCCTACCGTCACGTGGTCCTGCCACACTTCCCGTATCTGGTTGTCTATATGGTCACAGATCGCAGTGTCAACGTGTTAGCAGTGTTCCACGTTCGCCGCGAT
>WREX01000168.1 GCA_009779115.1 Propionibacteriaceae bacterium | reverse complement strand
GGGAGCCGGAGCATCGCCTGAGAAGGTGAACAGCGCAATAGACGAATCGGTTCCCTCCATCGCATCGACCAGAGCGCTGCCAGCCGCCTTGAGGGTGGCGATCGGATTCCCGCCCATCGAGCCCGACAGGTCAGCAACCAGACCGAGCCTCAACCCCGACCGGAAACAGTCAGACGGCAGGGAAGGGTTGACCCGCTCCAGAATCATCGGAAACGGATACTTCAGGCTCGTACCACCGGTCACGTTCGACGGCAGCGCGAGCGACGGAGTCGTGGTCGAAGCGTCCATCCACGTGCCAGCCGATGCGGCGCTGACCTTGACAGCGACCCTTCCATTGACCGCCTTGGCCTCACTGAGCGGGATCACGAATGAACAGCCATCGGCGGTGACCGTACACGTCGCCCAGTCCCCGGTGAAGGGTACTTGCGTGGTGGCGTTCACCAAATCCAAGGTCGCCCCGATAGGCGGCTGAACCTGCCCGGTATCGTCCCTCGTACCGTTGACCGGGAACGTCATGACCACCTGATTGGCGCTTGGAGTGGGCGGTGCCGACCACGCGTTCTGCGCCGAACTCATCACACCGAACACCAAACCCAAGGCCACCACCGTGGCCACACCCAGCTTGCCCATTTTTCCCCGGACACGCGCTGACAACACACTCATGTAAACTCCCCTTCATCTTGGACAGGCCGACACCCCGATAGTCAGCCCTGTTCCCGTCCTAAGCCTGAACACACCGCTTCATTGCTGCTACGCGTCCCCATCAAGGTGCCGCTCGCTCGACAAGCGATCGGTGCATTCAGGCCAAGATCAATCCAATCCGTGCCTGGTGGCACGTAATTGCCTGGTGGCATTTCCCGGACACCATCGCCTGGCGGCAGCCCCCGGATTGGTTCAATCCTACCTATTGGGTAACAGGCACACAACCTATGTGTATCATGGTGATATATTGATGACTACTCATGTGTCCTGGGGATAATTCTCGGTTTCAGACAGGTGTTTTAGGGACTTGCCACCACGGCGGCACCCCCGGGAGACGGCCCCTGAAAGTCAGCCTGGATTGACATGAAATACCTTGTCACTTCCTCTATTCAAGCGCACTCAGTCCTTCACAGGAAGCCGTGGACAATCACAACGACCCCCCCCATCCGCGCACACTGGGCGCCGGCCTGTCACTGACTGCCTCATCGCGGTGCGAGTTCTTAGTAAAAACACATGATCCAGGTTCAATTCAGGCGTTTCGACTCAACCGCACCACCGTTCCGAGGACCTCGCCACCGACCTCAGGCCTCAGAACTGTTGCAAATAATTGAGATTCAATTAATTGGTCCCCGGCCGCCGCAATTTCGAGTTCTGCCCGCTGGCCCTTGATGGCGAGCACCGGGGCATGCTTGACCACATGGTCCATCATGACAATCAATTCGCGCACCGGCGCCAGCGCACGACAGGTCACGATCGAGGCAGTCCCGACGTACTCCTGCGCGCTGGCCCTCACGACGCTGACCGTCGCCTCCAAGCCCAGCCGCTCCACACACATGGTCAAAAAATCGACCCGGCGGCGCATCGGCTCGACCAGTTCTATCCGCAGATCGGGGCGCGCGATCGCCAGCGGTATGCCCGGCAATCCGGCCCCCGACCCCACGTCGGCCACCTGGCATCCGCGCGGAATCAGCCCCGACACGCACATGCTGTTGAGGATATGGCGATCCCACATGCGATCCCGTTCACGAGGTCCGATCAGACCCCACTCGATCCCCTCACGCGCCAGTAAGCCGGCGTACGCCATCGCCAATGGCAACCTGTCACCGAAGACCTCGTCACACAAAGGACGCAGGTGTTCGGGAATGGGTACGTCCACGCTCACTCAGGACGACTGATGACGACGTGCCTCTTGTCGCCCTCACCCTCGGACTCGCTGTGCAACCCAGCCTCAGCCACGGCGTCATGAACGATCTTGCGTTCGAACGGGTTCATCGCCTCCAAGGACTGAGCCTCGCCAGTGGACTGGAGTTCGGCGACTGCGGCCGCCACGATCTCCTGAATCTCCTGGCGCCTCTTCTCCCGGTGGCCGGCGACATCCAGCATCAGGCGCGAATGACGGCCCAGCTTGGTCAGCACCGCCAACCGGGACAGGTCCTGCAGGGCTTCCAGCACTTCGCCGTTGGGTCCGACCAGCTTGTCTCCCGAAGTCAGGATCGACACGTGCGGACGCCCGGCCTCGACATAGGTGTCGATATCCCCGTCCAGGTCGGCGATATCCAACAGCTCTTCCAGGTAGTCAGCCGCGGTCTCACCCTCCAACGCGAGGACGTCCATCTGATCATCGGCTCCCACTTCGACCACTTCAGTCATTTTCTTATCCCTTCGTCGACCCCCGTGCGAGGGTCACATCTGTGATCCGTCCGGCCACTGGTGTGCCTGGCAACGGACCTACTTCTTATTCGGCTTCTTGGGCGTCGCACGTGTTGACCTCGACTGGCGTGAGGGTTGCTGACGCTGGATTTGTTGGCGCACCACTCCCGTACTGGGCGTGTCGGGGGACCCCGCCTTGGCGGAGCCTGAGTCCGTCGAGGAGCCTTGATCCGTGGACGTGCTGGTTTGAGCTGAGCCGCCGACAGTACGCGAGGAGGTCGGCTGGGTTGACTTGTGCGACCGCTTGGCCCGCCGTTGTTCGGCGATTTCCTTCGGGTCCCGGCCCTTCTTGATCATCCGCTCTTCCCATTCGATGTACGCCGGGGTGCCGGGAGTCGGATTGTTGTGGATCAGGATGAACTGCTGGCCCAGGGTCCACAGGTTGTTGGTCACCCAGTAGACGAGCACGCCCACCGGGATGATCGTTCCCATGAACAGATACATGATGGGGAACAGATACACCATCATCTTCTGCTGCTGTGCCATCGGCCCGGTCAGTGCTTCCGGCGGCATGTTTTTGCCCATCAACTGCTTCTGGGTGATGAACAACAGCCCTGACATGATCAACACCAAGATAATGGCCATGATCTGTGTGGCCCCGAACTGGCTCCAGTTGCTCAACCAGAAATGGTCCGCCAGCCGGGCTCCGAAGATCGACGCGTGGGTCAGCGAATTCACCAGATCGGGATTGTGGACGAAGAAGTATCCCAGCGCCCGTCCGTTGGCCGCCGCATACAAGACCTGGTACAAAGCGAAGAACACCGGCATCTGCAGCAACATGGGGAAACACGAGGCCATCGGGTTGACGCCCTCGGCCTTCATCAGCTTCTGGGTTTCGATGCCCAGTTTCTCCCTGTCCGCCGCGTACTTCTCCTGGAGTTCGCGCATCTTGGGCTGGATCAGCTGCATGTTCCGCGCCGAATTGATCTGGCGGACGAACAACGGGATCAAGATGGAGCGCACGATCACGGTCAACGTCATGATCGACACGGCCCAGGTCACGCCCAGGTCCGGGCCGAGCAGCATGGACCAGAAGCGATAGGCCCACATGATGACGAAGGACATCGCCGCGTGCAGTGGCGTCATGATCGCCGTGAAGAAATCGCCGATCCCCGACATGGCAAGTAGACTTGTCATGAAACAACTCCTTCATCTGCTGCCGGCTCTGGCAGCCCCGCCTGCTCACGCTCCCACAAGTATGCGGCCTCAGTCCCGGGAACAGGGTCATAACCGCCGTGTGACCAGGGATTGCACCGCATGATTCGCCAGATTGTCAGTGCCCCGCCCTTGATCGCTCCATGGGTCTGGACCGCTTCCAGCCCGTAGGCCGAGCACGACGGATAGTACTTGCAGACATTCCCGTACAACGGCGAGATCACTGCCCGCCAGAGTTTGATGAACCCCACCATCAGCCACTTCATGCCCAGGCCCGCTTCGCTTGTTTCCAGGCCGACGCCAAGTCATCGCGTACCGCTGAGATGGCGGTCGCAGAACCCTCGCGCGCGCGTACGACAACATCCATGGGACGGGATTGATCGATCAGAGGGTAGGCACTGTGGCGCAGGACGCGCTTGACCCGATTGCGTTCGACCGCACCACCGACCTTGCGCCCCACCACGACTCCAAAACGAGCTTGGGCAGACGGCAACGAGTAGAAAATCAACGTTGCCCGTACTATTTTCCGGCCGCCCTTCAGGACTGGCACAAAATCTGCACTCTTGCGCAGCCGGAGACGCTGCGGCAACATG
>WREX01000167.1 GCA_009779115.1 Propionibacteriaceae bacterium | reverse complement strand
CCAGTTGGGACGCAAGTACGCCGAAGCCCTGGGGCTGAAGGTGCTCGACGCCAACGGAAAACTCGTCACCGTCACGATGGGTTCGTACGGCATGGGCGTCACCCGCGCCGTCGCCATGGTGGCAGAAGCCAACTGCGATGAGAAGGGCCTGGCCTGGCCGCGCAACCTCGCGCCCTACGATGTCATCATCGTTGTCGCGGGCAAGGACGCCGAACTCCTGGAGGCAGCCCACACACTGGCCGCCGACCTGGAGATCGAGGGGATCGACGTCGTTCTCGACGACCGTAACGTCTCGCCCGGAGTAAAGTTCGCCGATTCCGAACTCCTCGGATTCCCCACATCAGTCGTTGTCGGACGAGGTTTGAAGGACGGTGTCGTCGAGGTGCGCGACCGGAAACTGGGAACCAGTCGCACCGTACCCCTGGAGGATGCCGTCGCGGCTGTCATCGCGGACGTACGCGGGTAACCTCAGGAATCGGGCCACCCCGGCCACACCGCCATACCGACGCCCAATGGCATTCCCACAGTGGCGTTGTTCATCATGTACGTGATGGCTTGCGTGGGATCATTCGCCGAAGCGACCCACTGGGCTGAGGCCTGAATGAGACTTGTTTGTGTGGAGGCGAGCAGTGCGAGGCTGGCATCCGAGTCGCGTCCGGGGGGCAGTTGATAGATCGGCGGGCTGGTGTCTTGGGTGATGCCCATGCCCTGTGCCACAGTGGCCAGGGATGACGCGTCGTTGAGGAGGCTGCCTAGCACCGTCTGGTATCTGCTTTGGACCCCTGTTGCTCCAGGATCGAGGAAACCCATCGCCGACCTCATGGCAAAGACGCCTTCGTCGTAGCTTGAGATGAGGTTGGAGACCGCTGTCTTTTCGTCGACCACCTGGATGGTCGCGCTCTGGTTGGCAGGTGTTGCCGTGTTGTACGTCCCACCGATTCCTTGGCGGATCTGCTCGGCGGAACAGGCGAGGCTGGCCCAGAAGGCCGCTGTGGTTCCCGTGGCCTGTTTCGCCTGGGCGAGGAAGGAATCGCGGGCCGTTTGAAGCGTGTCGTTCGCGGTGTCGGTGCCGTCCTGGATGGTGGCCAGCTTGTTCGCGGCGCCGATGTCCACATTGAGGGCGGAGACCCGGTTGATCGGGTCCGGGCCGACGAGGACGAGCCACTGGGCTTTCAAGGTGTCGGCCATCGCCGCCCACCGAGGAGTCGTCGGATCCAGAGTGGCCAACCCTGCCAGCGCGGCCCATGCCTGCTGGATCTGGGTGGCCGCTTGGGCTTGATCCGAAGTGAGAGCCGGGTTGGCCGACGGCGAGGCCGGCGTGCCGAAAATACGGGGGTCTGAGAAGGCACAACCTGTCAGACTCGTGAACACTAGGACGACGACAAGGGCCTTTCCCACCAGTTTTCCCATGTCATGTATCGTATCCAAAACCAGGCAACTGAGCTAAAGTTGACCTATCCCCGAGCGGGACAAGTGAACCTGACAATAGAAACGGAGGCCGGCTGTGACGTCATTGGCGGATGTGGTTGAGTCGGTCTTGGCGTCCCGAAATATCGACCTTGAGCAGGTCAAACAGACCAAAGCTGGGTCGCGTGTCGTTGTCAGGATCACGGTTGATGGCGATGGCGCCGAGGGGCATGGGTTGAGTCTCGACGAGGTTGCTGAGGCTTCCCAACAGATATCTCGGGCTCTCGATGACACAGGTGTGATGGGGGAGAGGCCGTATGTTCTGGAGGTGGGGACCCGTGGGGTGGACCGTCCCCTGGCGAAACCGGCGCACTGGCGTCGCAACACCGGCAGGCTCGTGACGATCGAGCGATCTGACGCAGAGCCGCTGACAGCGAGGATCGAGTCCGCGAGCGATGAGTCCGTGAGGCTCGAAGGAGGGCTCACCCTGCCGTACGCCGACATCAAAAGAGCCATTGTCCAAGTGGAGATGAATCGCGAGGACCCGGGAATAGAGGAATGATCATGGATATCGATTTGAGCGCTCTTCGGCAGTTGGAACAGGAACGTGGCATCAAGGTGGATGTCATCATCTCGGCTTTGGAAGAAGCCCTCCTCCACGCGTACGAAAAGGTCCCTGGCCACACCGGAGGGTCACGGGTGACCGTGGACAGGCGTACGGGCAAAGTGGCAGTGTGGGCTCCGGAGCTGGACGACGAGGGGGAGCAGATCGGCGAGTCCGACGCCACCCCCCACGACTTCGGCCGGGTCGCCGCCGCGACGGCCCGCCAGATCATCATGAACCGGATCCGCGAGGCGGAGGACGAGCAGAGGTATGGTCACTTCCTTGCCAAGGAGGGTGATATCGTCTTGGGCACGATCCAGCAAGACAAGGATTCCCGCACAGTACGGGTGGACCTGGGCTCGGTCGAGGCGATCATGCCACAGGCCGAGCAAGTACCGGGCGAGAACTACACCCATGGGCTGAGGCTTCGGGTCTACGTCGTGGCCGTACGCAAGGAACTGCGGGGTCCGCAGATCGTGGTCTCGCGCACCCATCCGGCCCTGGTGGAGAAGCTCTTCCGCCAAGAGGTGCCCGAGATCGCCGACGGGGTGGTCGAGATCCGCGAGATCGCCCGCGAGGCAGGGCACCGGACGAAGGTGGCAGTACGGTCGAAGTCGGCTGAGGTCTCCGCGAAAGGCGCTCTCATCGGGCCGATGGGCTCCCGGGTGCGAGCCGTGATGAACGAACTCAACGGGGAGAAAATCGACATTATCGATTGGTGCGAGGACCCCGCTGAGTTCGTCGCCCAGGCGCTCTCCCCGGCACGGGTTTCATCGGTGACAATCGTGGATCCGGTGGCCAAGAAGGCTTCCGCGGTCGTGCCCGATTATCAGTTGAGCCTGGCGATCGGCCGGGATGGGCAGAACGCCCGGCTCGCCGCCAAGCTGACCGGATGGCGGATCGACATCCGTCCCGACACCGCCGACCAGAACTGACCGGGGGCCTCAGTGGCCGAGCGGTCAGAGGTTGAGCCAGTCCGCACCTGTGTGGGGTGTCGCACGCGCGAACCACAATCCGGGTTGCTGAGACTAGCCTGGGATGGGACACATGTTGTGGTGAGCCGCACGGCCCCAGGACGCGGCGCCTGGGTGCATCCCACACGAGCATGTCTTGAGATCGTTGTTCGTAAGAAAGCACTGTCGCGGGCGTTTCGGGCATCGGTGGCCGCGGATCTAGACACACTTCTTGATGATTGTGGAATTCGATGAATATTCACGCGACTCAGCTCCTGCTCGTACCACCTCTCCGATCACACAACGCCGCACCGTTCTTGTTGAGATTGACCTGTAACAATGAGGTGTGACCACGACAACTAACCATCATGGTGGCGGGATGGAGCCTCACCGTATTGCAGGGTTCGTGTCTCCTGCGTACGCCGTAGTGACGGGGGATTCGTGGTGAAACTGCTCCTTGAAGGGCACTTTCACCGTTTTATGCAGACACCGGACAATGGTGAAAATTTCTGATTTATCCCTTATCAATTTCTTAGCCGATGACCGTACAGACGCATTGTGAACCTGACTGCCTGGAGATAGCATATTGCCTAACGGCCCCACCCCCTCGGGCCCACGGGATAAGAAATCAGGCATGCATATGCTTCCTATCGTCGCGTCAAAGAAGACATCCGCTCCGACTCGCGGGCAACACCATAACCGTTCTAGCAGGGTTCTGAAGATCATTCCGGCGCTTGTCGCCGCACTTCTCGTCATTCAATCCTCGGCCGCCCAGGCCGTGATACCAGCAGCCACCTCGACCACATCAGTGATCACCGTCAAAGTCGGCGGCACCCGATCCGGAGCAGTGGTCGTCAACCCCGTCGCCGGAGTCCACCTTTCCTTGTATGACGGCACCAACGCCACCATTCCCTCGTCGTCGGCTACCCCACTGGCTGACTCATGGGCGACGTGCATATCCGATGCCGACGGGGATTGCTCCTTTGTCATCCCCGACACGGGAGTTGGGGGAGCGAACCGTGATAAGCGGTTCTACATCCAGCAGACAGGCTCCTCCCCGGCAGGTTGGTACGCCGACCCCACCCTTGTGACAAGCACAAACGGGACGACCTTCAATTCCACCCCCTACGCGGTCCGTACTGGCGCCCAGTTGAGGGCCGGACAGAATTACGTGTCGACCACTGATTTCATGATCACCGGTACCGGGGCTCAGGCGTCCACCGGCATCTGGCCCGAGTCTTTGAATAACCCT
>WREX01000166.1 GCA_009779115.1 Propionibacteriaceae bacterium | reverse complement strand
GGAGCGGTGGCTTTTGGACCAGGTCGGCCCTGCCTATGATGCGTTGGCAGCCGACCCATCTCGGGCCGTCACACCTGATCAGGTGCGCGACCGATGAGACTCCGAAAAATCGGCATTGTCGAACGTGATCCCGTGGCGCTCAAACAAGGATTTTATGTAGTTGTTCATCAGTTTTTGCCCGAAGAGTTCCTTGTAGCGAACGGTCTTTTCCCTGCCTGATGCCTTCAGTTTCTCCAACTCGGCGGAGACGGCTGTCATGCTTGTTGACAACTCCTCATAGACTGATTCGAAAGCAGACAAGCGCAACGCGTCATCCGAATCTGGTTCTCTGTCCGCTTCTTTGTCGATCAATACGAGTGAGATCCGCAGCGCATCAATGCGCCGTTCCAGCAACGTACGCTGTGACACTGGGAGTTTTGCGGTGTCTATTTTTTCACACTTGTGGAGTGCGGACAGTAAGGCACGGTGTGCTTCCTTGAGCTGATGCTCCGTACTGTCTGTCATGTCAACCTCCGTGGCGGCATCCCGATCCATGTTATTGGAACATGCGGCCTACCCAATGCCTTCCAGCGTTGAGGTCTCGGTTTTTCCGATTCTGGTGATGACATCGGGTCGGCGTACTCGTAGGAAGAGATACCAGACCACCCCAGCCGCGACAGTGGCGAGGAAGAGGTACGGCATGAGGTTGAGCGGGAACGCTGGTACCGGGTAGATGTTTGCAAAGAACACGTACACCATGGCCACGACCGCAATCGTGGCTGTCGTGACAATCAGGGCCATCCGAGAGCGCAACCGTCGGAAATAGACAATGCAAGCGATGGCGACCAGAGCGTAGGCCACCATGTACCCGTATGTACCGTAGGTATCGATCCACACAGTGACATCCATGGGGTGTGCGCCGTAGGCCAGGAGAATGATGTCAATGATCATCACCGTGGGCCCGGTGACCAACAGGGCGCGGTGTGGGGTCAGGAAATGCTCGTGAGTGCGCCCGAATTGGCTCGGTATCACCCCCTCCTTGCCCATCACGTACATGATCCGGCCGATGACGTTCAACGGCGCGACAACGACAGCGAAGAAGGACGCCCCCACTCCGAACGTCAAGATCGGGGTATACCAGGACGGCATGGCGATCAGACTTGCGATGTCCGCCAGCGGGTTGGTGCTCTCGGCCAGGTCAGACCCCAAAACCGCGATCTGCGTGTAGGACGCGAACACGTAGAGGATTCCGACAGCGAGTGCGCTCAGCATGATTGCGCGAGGAATAGCAGTGTACGGGTGTCTGGCTTCCCGCCCGAGGGCATCGGCTGACGAGAATCCCACGAAACCGAGAATGCCGAGTACCATGCCCGCCGAGACCCCAGAGATCGGCGCCCCTGACAATTTGAACTGGGCCGGATCCCATGCTCGGGGGCCTAGCCAGATCAATGCCAGAACCAGCAAGATCGAGATGATGGTGATCGAGATCAATTCCAACACCAGCGATACTCGGGCAGAAAGCCGAATCCCGCGGATTGTGAACAATGTGGCCAAACCGCCGAGCACAATGACCAGGATGATCCGCCCGATGCGCCCATGAATGGGGACGTGGATGAGATTGAGGAAATCGTTCATGTACGAGACGGACCCGGCCAGTGATCCGGCCGCGATTCCCCAGCAGCCGATAATCAGCGTGATTCCAGCCAAGTACGCCCCGGTCGGTCCCAGGCCTTTGGAGACATAGGTGTAGAGCGATCCAGCCGAGGCGTGGCGACGCGCGAAGACCACGACACAGTATCCAACGCTGAGGATCACAATAGTAGCTAGCACAAACGACATCATCGTACCGTTGCCAGCGCCAATGTAGATCGCGGCAGCGGTGAACGCAATCACTGCGCTAGGTGCGATATTGGCGATGGCCTGGGCTGCCAACTCCGGTGCGGTCATCACACCTTTGCGTAATCCAGCATCGACTGAGGTGTTCTTTGGAGCAGTCATGGCGATTGTCCTTCTCAGGGAATCAGCAAAGTTCGCAGTGTTTCGCCAGATTCGAGGCGGTCCAGTGCGTCGGCAGCTTCATCAAGCGGACGCCGCGCCGAGATCAAGGGGTCTAGCATGAGCTTGCCATCCATGTATTGGTCGACCAGTGCTGGGATGTCGATGGACGGGCGCACACTGCCGTAGTTCGAGCCAAGGATGCGTTGGTCACTCTCTGCCAGGACGAGTGGCTCGAATGACGCTCGCGCACCGGTGGGCGGAAGTCCAACAATGACCGCGGCACCCCCCAGGCCGAGTATACGGATCGCCTGCTCGGTGGTTGTGGTCTGGCCGATGACATCGAAAGCATAATCCACACCCTCGGGAAGCAATGCGAACAAGGCTTCCACCGCATCGGTTTCGGCAGCGTTGATTTGGTCGGTGGCACCGAACTGGACAGCAAGTTCAGTCTTGTAAGGGCGCAAGTCGATAGCGACGATTCGTTCAGCCCCGGCTAGTCGAGCACCCTGGACAACATTGAGGCCCACGCCACCGCAACCGATCACAGCCACTGTGGATCCGGGCTCCACCGCTGCAGTGTTCAAGACGGCACCCACTCCAGTTGCCACAGCACAACCGACGATGGCGATCACATCAAGCGGTGCGTCATCGCGTACTTTGACCGCACCGGAGGCTGGGACCACGACCTCCTCGGCGAAGGAAGAAACAGCCAAGTAGTGATGCAGCTTTTGGCCGTTCAACGACAGCCGGGAGGTTCCGTCATACAGCACCCCTCCCGGAGCCAGTACGGTGGCGACTTTCTGACACCGGGCCTCGTGGCCAGATCGGCAGTATCGACATTCACCACATGGTGGTACCCAGGAAAGAACCACATGGTCGCCGACCTTGAGCGAAGTGACACCTTCACCGAGTTCGACGACAACTCCTGAACCCTCATGTCCCATCACCAGAGGTGTGGGGGCCGCCCATTCTCCGCGCCTGACATGCAGGTCTGAATGGCACACCCCGGCAGCAGCAATGCGCACCCGAACCTCGCCGGGTTGTGGGCCTGCGAGGTCGACGTCGACGATCTCAACCGGCTCACCGGGTCTTTGAAACACAACAGCTTTCATGATCCCTCTTTCTGATTTGAAGTGGTATTGGGTGATTCTCCCGACCTGTGGAGGGTTTCTTGTAGTGGTTGCCACACTGGCGCGGAACTGTTGTCTGTTCAGGCTAGCAGAGCGTCCTCGTACGGGGAAGTAGGGCTTCTATTTGAGTCTGTGATGATTGATCTTGGGTGACACGTTGGCGTCGGATGCTGGTGAGTACGGTAAACAGGTTGTTGACTCGTTCGCGGTCACAGCCACTACCTGTTGTGAGCGTGGGTTTGTGGCCGAGAACCTGCATCGTATGGTTCAAATCGCGCGTGAGATCCCAAACGAGTAGATTGTCGAATCGCTGATACGACAATCGACCGGGACGCACAATCTCGCTATCTTGTCGAGACCACCGCGGCGCGTGATTTCTATGTGCAAGAGGCAGTCGACCATCACTGCGTGGTGGAGTTGAGCGATGTATTGGGCTAGAAAAACACAACCCCCGCCGGGACCTTTTATGGAACTCTATGGAACCGTCCGACGGGGGAATTACGTGATGCACTGAGCCTACCAGGTCACCTAGAACTATGGCCGGGGGGTTGTCCAGGTGGCCACACGAGGCCTGCGATAATGGGCGAATGGATAGTGAGCCCTCATGTGAATCAGTGGCGGAGTACCCGCTGATGTACGAGGATGAGTTCGGGGTTGTCGAGACGGTTTTCCACAGTGATGGCCACAGTTTCATGTTTCAGTTGCGGGATTGGACGTTTTCGGGTCAGGCTTTCGATTGTTTGTGGGTTGATGGGTCTGAGTTGACGGTCATTCCAGCGGGTGAACTGGGTTCATCAGTATCGCCGATGTGAATCCCCCGGGTGGGGGACCATTTGGGCAATCGCGGCAGCGACGCCACTAGCCTGAATCCCCCGGCCTCCATGGAACGATGGTCATCGCCTGGTCTTTTCCCTGAATCGGCTCAAAGTATCGATCAGGACAGGGTGTAAGTACGCCATCACGTTCGATTCCACATCTGCTGGTACCCCGTACAGCGGCTCGGCTATTGATCCGGCGATTGCGGCCAGGGTGTCGGCGTCGCCACCCAGTGACACGGCGTTGCGGATTGCATCGACGAACCCGGTCGCCTCAAGGGCACAGGTGATTGCCTCGG
>WREX01000165.1 GCA_009779115.1 Propionibacteriaceae bacterium | reverse complement strand
GGCGACCACGATCGGCAACTTCTGGGTGGATCTCGTCCGGGCCAACCTGCGCATTTTGCTGCCACTGTCCGCGGTCGCGGCACTGGTCTTGATCGCGGGGGGTGTGATCCAGAACCTGACGGGCTTCACCGACATCACGACCATCGCGGGACAGCTTCAGACACTGCCCAATGGCCCGGTGGCCACACAAGAGGCGATCAAGATGTTGGGGACCAACGGCGGCGGGTTCTACAACGCCAATTCGGCCCATCCGTTCGAGAATCCGACGGCTTGGACGAACCTGTTCCAGGTCTTTCTGCTGCTCGTGATCCCATTCGCTTCTCCTCGCACCTTCGGGAAGATGGTGGGGGATCATCGCCTCGGCTCGGCGATCCTCGCGACCATGATCACGCTGTTTCTGGCGGCGTACGCGGCGCTGACCGCCTTCGAATACCAGGGGCTGGGCACTGCTCCCCAGCTTGCCGGTGGCGCCATGGAAGGCAAGGAACAGCGTTTCGGCATCGTGGGGTCGACCCTCTTCACTGCCGCCACCACGGGGACGACCGGCGGGGCGACGAACTCCACGCTCGACTCGTACACAGCGATGGGCGGACTGGTCTCCTTGCTGCACATGATCCTGGGCGAGGTCTCACCTGGTGGCGTGGGGTCGGGGTTGTACACGATACTCATCATGGCCGTCATCGCCGTCTTCCTCGTCGGCTTGTTGCTGGGCCGTACTCCGGTCATGCTTGGAAAGAGAATCGGAGTACGCGAAATCAAGCTCGCGAGTCTGGCCATTCTCGTCATCCCGGTCCTGTCACTGGCGGGAATGGCGGTCAGCTTCGCCATTCCCGCAATCCACAATGAACTCGTCAACCAGGTCTTCGGCAATTCCGGCCCGCACGGGCTGACGGAGACGACGTACGCCTTTGTCTCAGCGACGATCAACAATGGTTCCTCGTTCGCAGGTTTCGGCGCGAACACTCCGTGGCTGAACGTGGTCCTGGGGGTGCTCATTCTGCTCGGGAGATTCCTGGTCATCGCCATTGTGCTGGCCATGGCTGGTTCTTTCGCCACCCAGGACCAGATCCCCACCGGAGTTGGTGAATTGCCGCTTCACAGCCCACAATTCGTCGCGTTCTTCGTGGCCCTGATCATCTTCGTGGCTGTTCCCACTTTCTTCGCCATCCTGGCCGCTGGCCCCTTCGCGGAAGGGTTGGGGTGATGGTGACGCAGGAGGAGTCTGTCCGCAGCCGGGGCCGCCGGAGCGCATTTCTGCCGCTCGGGCGACTTCTGCTGGCGTCACTGCGCAAATTCGACCCGCGGATCTTGTGGAGCAACCCTGTCCTGTTGATCACCTGGGCCGGGGCGGTCCTCACGACCATTGTCGCCATCGTCGAGCCATTTGTGGGTGGCCCCCCGCAGTCGGATGGAACATGGCTGCCTCCCGGTTTCAGCTGGGCCATTGCCGTGTGCTTGTGGCTGACCCTGTTGACAGCTACTTTTGCTGAGAGCCTGGCCGAAGGGCTCGGGCATACGCAGACCTCGGCTCTGAGGGCCAGCCAGACCCGCGTGGAAGCCCACCAGGTCCTCCATTACGACTCGTTGCGCGATGCCAGCGCCCGCACCGCGCAGATTCGCGAGGTTCCGGCTGTGGACTTGCGCCCCGGTGACGTCATCGTCGCGGAGGCGGGGGATGTGATTCCCACCGATGGCGAGGTCGTGTGGGGAATCGGCATGGTCGACGAGTCGCCGATCACGGGGGAGTCGGCGCCGGTGATCCGGGAGGCCGGGGGAGACCGGTCGTCAGTCACCGGCGGCACCAAGATGATGTCCGACCGGATCGTTGTCCGTGTCAGACAGGTCAGCGGGTCATCGGCGGTAGACAAGATGATCGACCTGGCCGAGCGTGCCCATCGTCTCAAGGCCCCCAAGGAGTTGGCGCTCACCGCGCTGCTGTCCTCCTTCTCGCTGTCCTTTGTCCTGGTGGCCGTCACCTTGAATGCGATCGTCTCACCGGTGGCCAAACCGATTTCGATCCCGATCCTGGTTTCGTTGGTCGTGTGCCTGATCCCCACCGAGATAGCGGCCCTGATGTCGGTGACCGGGATCGCCAGCATGCACAAGTTGCTGCGTCACGGCGTACTGGTCGATTCGGGACATGCCCTGGAGACTGCGGGCGACCTGACCGCTGTTCTGCTGGACAAGACGGGCACCATCACTCAAGGCAGGCGTCGGGCGACCGATTTCGCGCCCCTGGACGACGCTCGCCGCGGCGACCTCATTCGGGCGGCGGCGATCTGTTCCATCGACGACCCGACCACCGAAGGCACGTCGATCATCCAGCTCGCCGGGTCACTCGGTGTCGGTGTGGAAGGGGAAGAAACCACTGGCAAGAACGTACGATTCAGCGCACAGACGCGCATGTCAGGCCGTGACATGCCTAACGGGCTGAGCATCCGCAAGGGGGCGGAATCGGCGATCCTCGCCTGGCTGAAGCATGTGGGAAGCCAGCAGACACGAGAGACCGAGGACAGCCTGAGACAACTGACCGAATCCGTTGCCCGCAGCGGTGACACCCCGCTCGTGGTGGCGGTCAAACCGGCGGGCGGAGCTGGCAGAGTCCTGGGGGTCATCCACCTGAAAGACACAGTCAAGCCGAGTTTGTCCTCCCGGATCCAGGACCTGAGATCTTTGGGAGTCAAGACGGTGATGGTCACCGGTGACAATCCTCTGACCGCGAAGACGATCGCCGCCGAGATCGGGGTCGACGACTTTCTGGGCGACGCGACCCCCGAGGACAAGCTCGCGGTGATCACCAAGGAGCAAGCAGCCGGGCACTTCGTGGCGATGACCGGTGACGGCGCCAATGATGCCCCCGCTTTGGCCCAGGCCGACGTGGGGATGGCGATGAACACGGCGACCGGTGCGGCCAAAGAAGCCGCCAACATGATCATCCTCGACGACGACCCGACCAAGATCGTCGACATCATCGAGATCGGCCGGCGCCAGATGGCCACTCGGGGGGCGCTGATCACGTTCAATATCGCCAATGATCTGGTCCGGTATTTCACACTGTTTCCCGCCCTGTTCTCGGGAACCTTCCCTGGTTTGAACCGGCTCAACCTGTTGCACTTGCATTCGGTCCCCTCGGCTGTCTTGTCAACGGTGATTTTCTCCATCGTGGTCATGGGGATCCTCCTGCCTCTGGCGTTATTCGGGGTGCCGTACCGCTTGGCTGATCTGGGCCGGGCCCTGACCCGAAACATGCTTTTCTATGGGTTGGGCGGGGTCCTGGTCGCCGCCGTCGGCATCAAAGCGATCGATCTGGTCGTCATGCTGGTTCCGGGATACTGAAAGGGGATGTCATGAAACGTACGATCTGGACAGGAATCCGGGCCACTGTGGTGCTCACGGTGATCCTGGGAGTGGTGTATCCACTTGTCATGACGGGTATCGCCCAGTTGATCTTCCCTCATCAGGCCAATGGCTCGCCTGTGACCGCCTCTAACGGGAGCACTGTCGGTTCATCGCTGATCGGGCAGTCTTTCTCGGACGCGGATGGCAACCCCCTGCCGCAGTACTTCCAGCCACGCCCGTCTGCGGCTGGTGATGGCTACGATGCCTCGTCGTCAGGCGGCTCGAACCAGGGCCCCGAGAACCCCGACCTGATCGCGGCCATCGCACAGCGCCGTACTGAGATTGCCTCGTTCAACGGCGTCCCCGAATCTGAGGTCCCCCCCGATGCCGTGACCGCCTCAGCCTCTGGCCTGGATCCAGACATCAGTCCCGCCTACGCCGCCATCCAGGTCAATCGTGTCGCCACTCAACGTGATTTACCGATTGACAAGGTACGCTCCCTGGTCCAGCAGTACACTCAAGGCCGTGAACTCGGCTACATCGGAGACCCTTGCGTCAACGTCGTGGAGCTGAACCTGGCTCTCGATGAACTCCCACACTGACCAGGTTTCGTTGTACGCGCAATGTTGTGGGATGCAACCTCGAACACTACGGACGCAGTGCGGACAAGGGGCAGGTGATGGTGCCGTCATCGAGACTGAAGGTTTGACCGGTTCCTGTGATAACAAGTCGGAAGGCAGGGTTTCCTGCGAGAGTCGTGTCTATTTGCTCAATGGCTTTGGCCAGAGATACTGCCCCTGCGGGAACCTGGAGTCCGGAAAGTTTGACCTCAACGCCTGCCCACCGGCCATCGGGCAGAGTCAGGATCGCGTCCATTTCATATTTG
>WREX01000164.1 GCA_009779115.1 Propionibacteriaceae bacterium | reverse complement strand
TTCATGGCTCGCGGCTGGGCGGTGGAACCAACCACATGGACAGCCCCCATGACCGACGAATCGGACAGGGCCTTCGTGGAGGTCGCTCTGTCTCAATCGGGCATACTCGTCACCGGCAACGCAGGACACTTCCCGGACGAACCATGGGTCATGTCGCCCAGCGACTTCTGGACTCGTCTAAGAGCTGACTTGTAGACGCACACTCGCGTACCGACCACGACCCAAGCAATCCGGCTCACCGCAGTGCTGAGAATGTAGGGCAGAGTAAGTGTTGTCCTTATGCATCGAACATATGTCATCTGATCCAAAGACACTACGGTTGGACTCACCAAGCAACGTGACACCTTGACGGAATCGACAACTCGGGATTGTAGTTGACCAATACTGCCAGTACGACTCACCCGTACCCTGAGTTAGGTCATAATTTTGGGAGATTCCTGGTATGGCAATGAAGAATGTTACCTGAGCGTCACACTGACGAGTTCATGCTGGTGGGCTGGTTCCGATTGGTCCGGTTTCTGTGAGGATCCTAGATGTTTGGTGTCGTTGGAGTGCCGGGGTGAGATCTGTTGTTCCGTCGGGTCCCACTCGTAGGATTTGGCCCATGCCGGTTCGCCAGTAGAACACTCCAGGTTCGGGTTGTTCCAGAATCCACCCAGCATGGGTTTTCACACGATGCGACCGGCGGGACAAGGGGGCCAGATTCGACGCCCGGGTCTGACCCTCACGTCCGGGAACAAAGGGATCCACGTGATCTAGATCGAGGTGACGGGCTTCGCGTGACGAATACGGGAATGCTTCGAACCCGTCACGGGCGAGAACGTGTTCACGCAGGGACTCAGGGATTTCGTACCGATCTGTGCCAGGGTCACTGTCACCTAGATGAAGGACCGGGGTCACCCGGATCCGGGCATGACCAACCACACGAGCCAAATCCTGCACCCTCACCGGACCCAAACGCTCCACACGCGCCACACCCTCACCACGCATCAGGGCATCACCAGACAAATGCACATACACCCTCGCCACCGGCAACGACCCTCTTACCTGCTTCGGTGTGGGAATCGGCGGGTCAGGTTGGTCCGGGACCATACCCCGACGAGTATGCACACCCAACATCGACAACGCTAACGCCGGAGTAGCCAGGATACCCACAGCAGTGGCACGACGATGATCCTTATCCCTGGTGTCACCCCGATCAGCCAACACATCTGCGACACGGTCCACTGTGGCGTCAAAAAACACCGCGTCAGCAGTGTCCAGGGTCGCTTCCAGATAACTGGTAGCCGTGTCATTCACACACGGATAGGTGTTCACACACCGTCTCGACTGCGCATTGAGCGCCTTCCGGGCAGCCGCATCCGGAGCAACCTTCACCACTGTGGCCTTGACCACATTGACCACACGCTGGATGCCGAGCCTGCCCAACGACGGTTGGATATGTTCATCCACAGTGCGGGTTTCCTCAGCGGTCAACCCGAACGACATACACGTTGACGCGACCCGTTGGGCCTGCCACACCGGGACCCTCAACTCCTGGATAGCCTGCCACGTGAACGGATGACGTTCGGTCAAGTTCACAATATCTCGCAACAACCACGACGCAGACATCACCGAGGTTTGTCGTGCAACAGCGATCTCCAACGGCAACGCCTCATCAACCAGCAGGACACCATCATCCACCAGCCGTACGAACCGCCGCCTATACTCGTCATACTTGCCGAGATTATGGATGTCGTCCCACCCATTCGACTTCGCCAACCGAGCAATCAACTCGGCTTCGGTCGCCTCAGCAATCTTCCGCATCCGCACTACTGCCCGCAGTTTGTCGATATCAGACACACACGGATCCGTGAGGTCCTCAACGATCTCACTCACATCATCCCGATACTCGAACATACGTACGATACTAACAACCAGGTCCGACATATTCATATCCATCCACAGCCCCCAACCGCCTATCCACACATCCGGACAACACCTTGACAAAACCGACAACATCGGCCCGGACCGAGTGATGGGTTGGCTGCCTGTTGAATAATGAAAGCTGTTATGCAAGGATCAAAGAAACATGCCAAGGGGGTAGAAATGTTTGGTCGTCGAGTGGGATTAGGTGTCCTTTCTGTCGTTGCAGCAATGGGTGCAATGGGCCTTCCTGCCTTCAGTACGGTGGCAGCAGCACAGGGCGGATCTGAATCCCTAGCTGTCGATGCCCCCCCCACCGCCTGAGTCATCAGCCGCGACGTTTGCGGCGACTCTAGTCGGGCCAGCTCCCACAGTCAGCTACACGCCGAGTGCGGCAGTAACAGTAGGCATCCCCACGGTCGTGGCCGGGATCCCATCAGCAGCGCAGATGGAAACCGTGGGACCCAACCTGAGCGACCTACCCACCACCAGTTTTGCCAATTCGCCTAGTGACAAACCTATCGCCAGTCCCACAGGTGTCCCCGGCGACGTACCCAGCTTCCATTCGTCACAATTCGCAGACACCTCGACAGCAACCGGAGGGCCCATACCCACCGATGTCACTCCGGTGACGGTCGACCCGGCAATCGGGCAGGCCAGCAATGCCGCAGCATCGACACCCAACAACGAAACCGCCAGTGCGACGGCCACCTCCAACGAGAAGCCCGTTGTTGCTCCCACAGCACTCCCCACTGACGCGCCCATCATCTACACGCCGCGACCCGCGAGCACTTCCACAGTGACCGGGGGGCCCGTCCCAGCGGACGTCATTCCGGTGGCAGTCGATGCAGGAATCGGGCAGGCCAGTGATGCCACGGGATCCACCCCTAGTGACGAGACCACTGGTTCCACGACCATACCCAACGACAAGCCCGTCATTGGACCCACGGGCATGCCCACTGACGCTCCCAGCATGTACACTCCCCGACCTGCAAGCACGTCCACGGTGACCGGTGGGCCCATACCCACCGATGTCATCCCCGCGACAGTCGACGCGGTGGCCGGGCAGGTCAACGACACCCCGCAGGTCACTCCAACTCCCCTTGCCACCCCAGTACCAGCGGTACCCGCAGCCAGCCCGAGCATCAGCCTCAGCACTGACAATACGACCCCAGGATCGACGATCACCATTGCGGGTGGGAATTGGGTGCCGGGTGAGACAGTACACCTGACCGTCCACTCGGCTGAGATTGATCTGGGGAGCGTGACGGCCCAAGCCGACGGAAGTCTACCAGCGGTGCAAGTCACCATTCCGGCTAGTTTCCAGCCGGGGGCTCACACGGTGTCCGCCCTGGGTTCGATCTCGGGGAGCCACGAAGTCACGTTCGAGGTCCTGGCCCCAGCATCGACGGGAACATCCGCCACCACGAGGGCGACGGGGATATCCGCCACCACGGGTGGGGTCGCCTCTCATGGGTCGAGTGTCCTTGGAGTCCTGCTGGCCCTGGGTACGATGATGGGCGTGCTGGCGATCACCTACGGCAGCCACCTCAGCAGGAGAACTGCGCCGTTGTTCACCAAGCGGTGAGACTGGCGCGGTCGTACTCGCCGTCGGGCCAGACGACGCGCTGGATGCCGGCGGCAGCGAGAGCTTTGCGGCAACCCGGACACGGCGGATCAGTGATGTACGCGGTGGCGCCCTTGGTGTCGCGAGTGGCGAACAACAGGGCATTGACCTCGGCGTGGATGGCGATACAGAAACCCGGAGTTCCAGGTCGGTCGTAGTCGCCCAGTCCGGGGACCTGGGTGTAGTCGAGCATCCCGCGCGGGCAGGCGCCGTCGAGACAGTCGGGTTCACCGGGAGCAGCACCGTTGTACCCTGTTGCGATGATCCGGCGGTCGACAGTCAGAACCGCCCCCACCTTGCGACGACGGCATTTGGCGCGACTCGACACCGCTTCGGCGATCTGGCAGAAGTACTCGTCCCATCCCGGGACAGATAATTGGTCACTCATCGATCCTCCACTACTGTTGTTCAGCCAAACGCACCATTTGACGGGTAATGCACCTCATGACATCACACCCGTACTGGCGCCACTACCCGCCGGAATCGACGCTACCCCGACTCCACCGATCCATTGCTGTGGATTCGGGCTAACCTCGCATCTGGGGTGTTGTGGTGACCTGTACGGGTTGACGCGATTAGAACCATTTCTTCCGGAAGAAATAGATGACCACCAGAACGGCTATCAGGAAACTGCCGCCGACGACGATGCCGAAACCCCAGATGGAGTGGGTCAGGGGCATGCCTTCTGTGGTGGTGTTCATGCCGTACGCGCTG
>WREX01000163.1 GCA_009779115.1 Propionibacteriaceae bacterium | reverse complement strand
GAATCCTACCCGTACTGCCTGGAGGTCAAGATCGCTCACCGCGTACTGTCTTGGTCAGACAGTCACCACCTCTGGTCCACCACACTCACGAAAGACATCAAAATCCCCATCCTGAGTCACCACCGGCAGTTCACGAGACAAGGCCACGGCTGCAATCCACATGTCATTCACGTTCACCTGACGATGAGACTCGGCGACCTTGTTCCGAAGAATTACCCACTCATGAGCGGCCCGAGCATCAATGGCCAGCAGCGGCAGACCAGCCAAAGACTGCAAGGTCTTCAACCGAGCAGAACGAGCATCGACCGTTTGAGCAGCCAGCACACCTGCCTCCAGTTCAGCTAATGTCACCACAGTCACATAACCCTCGTCGGGCAGGAGATTTCTCGGAAGGGCACGCCCAGCTTCCAGCCTGATGAATACGCTCGTGTCCAATATCCCGACGCTCACAGGATTGGCCCCAAGTCACTCGCATCCTCATCCAAAGCAGCCAGGTCGGCTCGCAGCCCCGGATCCGTCTTGGGTATTGCCATCACTTCTTCTGGAGTGAGGAATGGACGGCGACCAGTGTCCACAGGTACGATGCGGGCGACCGGCTCTCCCCGAGAGGTGAGGATGACGTCCTCTCCAGCACGGACTCTCTGCACCACCTGTGAAGTATTATTGCGCAGATCTCTTACGGCTACTGTGACCATGCTACGAATGTAGCGCGAGGGCTACGGAACCATTCCGGAATTCACATCCGCTCAACAACCGATATGGAGATCGCGAAACATGAGTGATGCTTCACTAGACAACTCGTCCCCGGTCCGGAAGTCCCGAAAATCGAGGTACCCCACAAGACAAAATTCCCTTTCCACTAGCATTTCTGGACATTGTCCGTGACACCCTCAAGCACTGACAAGAAGTACTGTGAGCGGTCAAAAAAGATCATCCACATCTCGATACTAGGGGGGATATTTCTGGAATGATCCTGTTAGCATGGTGCTGAAATCAACCCGGAGCTGACACTAGTTTCAGCATTGTTTTTCTTGGTTTCAATCAATTCTCATTGCAGAGAGAGGACGAAATGAAAGCACTTGTCTATCATGGGCCCGGCAAGAAGTCTTGGGAAGAGATTCCTGATCCTGTTATTCACGATCCCAACGATGTCATCGTCAGAGTGGAAACTACAACAATTTGCGGTACGGACCTTCACATCCTCAAAGGCGATGTGCCCGCTGTGACTGACGGCAGAGTCCTCGGCCATGAAGCAGTCGGGACAATTGTCGAAATCGGTTCGGGCGTGTCGAAGTTCGCTGTCGGACAGCGTGTCGTCGTGAACTGCATCACCACCTGCGGGACATGCTCGTACTGCCGCGTTGGCAGCCCCTCGCACTGCGAGTCGGCGGGCGGAATCGGCTGGATCCTGGGACACCTCGTCAACGGCACCCAGGCCGAGTACGTTCGCATCCCCTTCGGTGAAACATCCCTGCACTCGATCCCCTCCGGGCTCAGTGACGAGGAAGTCATCTTCATGTCTGACATCATTCCGACAGGGTACGAAATGGGCGTTCTCAACGGCAAAGTCAAGCCCGGAGACGATGTCGTCGTCATTGGCGCCGGGCCTGTCGGGCTATCGGCCATGACCACTGCCCGTTTCATGGGGCCGCGTACCATCATCGCGGTCGACCTCGATCCCTTCCGTCTGGAAGCCGCGATGCGCGACTTTGGCGCGACCCATGCCGTCAATTCCGGCCAGGCCGACTGGATGGATCAGGTGAGGAGCATCTGCCGCCACGACGGAGCCGATGTGGTCATGGAGGCCGTCGGCATCCCGCCGACCCTCGAAGCTGCTTTCCACTTGGTACGCCCGACTGGTCACGTCGCCAACATCGGTGTGCACGGCGCACCTGTGACCCTGCCCATCGACCAACTGTGGATTCAGAACATCACAGTCACGATGGGCCTTGTCAACGGCATCACTGCTCCCACTCTGATCGACCTGGTCGAAGCCGGCAAGCTCAACGTCAAGCCCCTGGCAACCCACCGGTTCGCGCTCGACGAGATCATCGAAGCCTACGATGTCTTCGCCAATGCGGCCGCCAACCACGCGCTGAAGGTCGTCCTCCACGCGTAGAGCCAGGTATTCCTCAGCCCTAGAACAGGAGAGCGAAGGGTCGTTCCACATGGAACGACCCTTCGTTACGATTCGGGGGTTTCGCTCGGGGTCCGGGTCATTGGCCCAGCACGAGGTCACCGGGCACCAGATCGGCCAATGCTCCTTGGTTCAGTCGGGTGGTCAGTGCGGGGATGTCGGGCAGCGTGCCCATCTGGCGCAGGGCGGTGACAATGTCGTCGGGGCGTACCAAGGGCTCATCATGTCGGATGACCATTCTCAAGGTGTTCTCCCCCACCATTTCCAGCGCATGTACGGGAGGTTTGGCATCGAAAGTACGAACACCCTTCTTGGTGAGGCGGGAGACTTCGGCGATCGGCGCCTGAGTGAATTTCTCGACTGCCTGGCGCAACGAGTCCTCCTCGCTTCCAGGCAGAGTCACTTCCCACTCACTCGCGTCGAAATGACGCTCCGTTTCCATGGTGGACACCTGCACAATGGGGAATCCCCGCGGCATGACGGCGTCCAAGCGGGCATGGGCATCGGCTGCGTCCACCATCTCCCGTACGGCGATCACCAAGAACTCGGCTTCGCTGGCCGCGCCTGTGGGAGCGGGGTTGACGTAGGACACTCGCTGATGGGGATGGAACCCAGACGAGTAGGCCATCGGGATATCGGCCCGTCGCAAACCCCGCTCGAAACACCGGGCGAAATCACGGTGAGACGCAAAGCGCATCGATCCCCGTTTTCCGTATTGGACAAGGAGTTTGGTGACCGGCGGTGCTTGCTGGGGGGGTAGTGCCTTCCGTGGGCGAGCGATCGGATCAGGGGAGGGTGGCAACGGTTGATGGTCGAATAGATCGCTGACTGACAGGTCCTGTGCCGCCACAGCTGGGTCGGTTCCGGGACTCTCGTCTTTGCGGTCCGGCATAGTGTCATCGGCACTGGGGCTGGTGGATCCAGGTGTCAGAATCTGGAGGACTGGACGTGAATCCACAGTCGCGTCGACTACACCGAGACCACTTGAGGCTGTCGATTGTGCGGGAACTGACGCCACGGCATCCGTACCTGTCATTTCGTCGAGCCCGCGGCCGGTGGGGCCCATTTCGATTCCGACCTGGAGGCCAGGGCAGACTCCGCAGTCGGTGCAACCTTCCCAGCGGCAGTCGGGAACGGAGATTTCGGACAGGGAATCTTGCCAGTCGTCCCAGAGCCAGTCGCGGTCTAGGCCGACGTCTAGGTGGTCCCAGGGGAGGATCTCGGCGGATTCGCGCTCGCGGGTGGTGTACCAGTCCATCGACAGGCCCTGGGCGGTGAGGACCTGGTTAGCGGCTTCCACCCAGCGGTCGTACGAGAAATGCTCGCTCCAGCCGTCGAATATTCCACCGCTTCTCCATACTTGTTCGATGACACGGCCCACGCGGCGGTCGCCCCGGGCGAGCAGGCCCTCGACCCGGCCGGGCCTGCCGTCGGCGTACTTGACGAAGATGGCCCGGGAATACTGCCGGTCTTCGCGGATGGAGTCCTTCAGGGTTCGCATGCGGCGGTTGACGGTTTCGGCGTCACATTGGGCGGCCCACTGGAAACTCGTGTGTGCCTTGGGGACGAACGCCCCGATGGAAATCGTGCACGACACGTCACGGCGACCCGTGACCGACCGCCCGACATCGATCACACGACGGGCCACCCGCCCGACGGCCATCACGTCCTCGTCAGTCTCGGTGGGCAAACCGGCCATGAAGTACAGCTTGACAGACCGCCATCCGGCGCTGAAAGCGGCTTCCACAGTGGCAATCAAATCGTCTTCGTCCACATTTTTGTTGATGACCCGGCGCATCCGCTCCGAACCACCCTCGGGAGCGAAAGTCAGCCCCGATCTCCTGCCGTTGCGGGACAGTTCCCGCGCGAGGTCGATGTTGAAGGCGTCCACCCGCGTCGACGGCAGTGACAAAGAAACATTGGTTCCCGCGTACCGGGCAGACAACCCCTGCGTCAGCGGGGCGATCTCCGAATGGTCGGCGCTCGACAAGGAGAGTAGCCCGACTTCCTCGTACCCAGTGGCTGCCAACCCCTGGTCGACCATCTGCCCGATCACGTCGATGGAACGCTCGCGCACCGGCCGGGTGATCATCCCGGCTTGGCAGAAGCGGCATCCGCGCATGCAACCACGGAATATTTCGGCGGAATATCGCTCGTGGACGGTTTCGGCCAGCGGGATCAGGGGATGCTTGGGGTACGGCCACGAGTCCAGGTCGGTGACGACATTCTTGCGGACGACTGCCGGG
>WREX01000162.1 GCA_009779115.1 Propionibacteriaceae bacterium | reverse complement strand
GCTCAACCCGGAGGTGATCATCACCTCCCTGGGAAACTGGGCTTTGTGGGGTGTGGCCCTGATCATCTTCATCGAATGCGCCATCTTCCCGATCCTCCCCGGTGACTCCCTGCTCTTCGCCGTGGGCATGTTCACCGCCATGGGCACGATCGCCTACGGCGGGATGGGAACAACCATCGTCTTCATCTATCTGGTCTTGATGATCGCGGCTGTGGGGGGCAATCTGGCCGGATACTGGGTGGGTCGCCTGATCGGCCCGCCGCTGTTCAAACCGCGTGCTGGGATGGCGGGCAAGATCTTCAATCCGGTCTACATCGACAAGACCCATACCTTTTTTGAGAAGTACGGCGCCAGGGCGCTCATCCTGGCCCGCTTCGTACCGCTCGTGCGTACCTTCGTCACCTTGATCGCGGGCATCTCCAAGATGAAGCTCCAGACCTTCATCGGCTTCACCGCTGTCGGCGGGGTCGCCTGGGTACTGATCGTGACCACGGCCGGCTATTTCCTCGGCGGGGTGTCCATCATCAAGAACAACTTCGAATTGGCATGTGTGATCATCGTGCTCATCTCCTTGTTGCCCATGGCTTGGGAGTGGTTGAAAGGACGCCGGGCCCGCACGAAAGCGTCTGTCCCGCCCTCGCAGTCATAATTCGCAGAGCCTGTTGAATCACACCGCTCGCAACCCCTCGCGGAGCGGACGACGAGACCCACCGGCAGACCTGCCGGTTGATTAGGCTCCGAACTCGTCGGGGACGACACCGCCCAGCTTGGCGTTCTTGCGCTCCAGCCTCGCCCGGTGCACAGCGCCGTCGATCGCGGCACGACCTCCACCGACTCCGAGGAAGACCAGGCCGATGACGACCATCAGAAGCTCGAGTTCGCCCTTGAAACCAATGACGCCCGAGGCGAACGGGTTGGATGCTCCCCAGATCAGGAAGGTCAGCACGCCGGCATTGAGGACCAGCAGCAGCGCACCAGCGACACGGGAGGCAAGTCCAAGCAGGAGCATGAGGGCGATGAGGTACGACAAGCAGATCTGCACCCATGCCATCAGTGTCGGCTCGGGCAGGATGGACCCAGCCCATCCGTTCTTCGTCTGGGTGAAGTTCAGCATCTCCTGGGTGGCGCTGATGGCCAAGATCGCTGCCACCACGATCCTCAGGATGAACAAGGTGAAACTCGGCCACGGTTTGTACACGGAGGGAGGGCCGTACAGGCGCGGCGCCGCGACGACATCGGCACCCGGGTCCACCTCCCCGAGGGCACGGGCGCGGGCCGCCCGGTGGTCGTCCAGGGCGGACTCCACGGGCATGATCACAGTTTCGTTGGGTTGTACCACGGGTTGATCCACCTCTACAGTTCCATGAACGGGTTCTTGATTGTCCTCACCACGGTAGATCGACGCGGGGATGCGTACGGAATCCTCCGCAGCCTGTGCTTCCTCGGGCGCCACAGCCTGTGCGGTTGTGTCTTCGGTCAAGTCGATGACCTCATCGGGGCCCGTGGTCGCAGACGAGCCTTCGGGCTTCGACGCGTCCTGAGACTGCGACGCGTCCTCCGCCTTCGGTGGCTCGTCGGCGCCGACGACTCCGTCTGAGGCCTGAGGGGAATCAGTGTCCGCTGTCGTCGCCCCCTCCATCGGTGTCGCCAATTGGGCGGCTGTCTGCCACGGCGGGGGCGCCGAACCATCCAAGGATTCAGGGGTGTTGGTCGTGGACTGGGGCTCGGTCAGCAACCACCCAGCAGTCCCGGCACCGGCGGCGTCGCTGGCCTGTGTCCCGGCAGAATCGGCGACCGGGTCGCCAGTGTCGCTCTGCCGATCCGGCTGAGATTCCATCAGATCGTTGCTCATCGTCCAATCCCTTCGTGTTGAGGGCCGGGTGACGACTTTTCTCACAGACCGAGAGCGCGATTCGCGCACCGATAACACTCATGCCCACGGTTGGGGATGATGCCGAATTCTGAGGGGATAGTCATGGTTCCCGGTACGTACCATCGTGTCATGCCACTGATAAGCGGCCATGGACGACACGCCAAGAAGCAGCGTGTTATCACCAACCCCACAGTGTCGCTCGCTACGCCAAACTGACCATCAGCGCTTCGACAGCCAATTGGGGGGCGACATTGGCGGCCAGGGCCTGGCGGCATTCCACGATGGCGTCCAGGCGGCGGATCGTGGTCTGTGCGGTGGACGTGTCGGCGGCTTGCCCGATCGCTGCGGAGAAATCGACGTTGACCAGATCCACGCCTGCCGCGGTCTGAACGACCAGGACATCGCGATAGTAGCCGGTCAATTCCAACAGAACGGAGTCCAGCCGGTCGCGTACGAATCGCTTCGCCCTCAACCCCTGCTGTTCTTCGAGGTCCCTGAGTTGGCCAACGGCTCCACGCGGCGCACTGCGGCCCGACTCCATGCCCAACGCGATGGAGAGTTTCTGTCGTTCCTCGGCATCAAGACTGGTCGTGGCGGCGGCGGCATCCTCTTGTGCGGTCGTCACCGCCCATGCCGCAGCCTCCAGACAACCGCCAAGAGTGCCCAGCTTGGCCGGGATCTGAAGGATGTCGCGACGACGCTGCGCGGCCGCGGGGTTGGTGGCCATCGCCCGGGCCCGTCCGATGTGCCCCTGGGAGACGCGGGCGGCGAAGGCCGCCTGCTCGCTGGGAACCCCTTCTGCCTCAAGTAGTGTTGTCACAGCGGCTGTACTGGGAGTGACGAGATTGACCTGGCGGCAGCGCGAGCGGATGGTGACCACCACGTCGTCGGCGGTGGGCGCGCACAGCATCCAGACTGTCTTGTGGGCTGGTTCCTCGATGGCTTTGAGCAGAGCGTCCGCGCCGCGTTCGGTGACCCGGTCGGCATCCTCCACGATCAGTGCCTGCCAACGGCCCGACGTGGGGCTCATCGACGCCCTGCGCACCAGGGAGCGCACCTCGTCCACACCGATGCTCAGTTGTTCGGTTCGCACGATGGTGATGTCAGGATGAGTGCCGGCCAAGACGGTGGTACACGACCGGCAGGTCCCGCATCCCCCCTGCTCGCACTGCAATCCGGCTGCGAAAGCCCTCGCGGCGACCGAGCGGCCCGATCCCGGAGGCCCGGTGAACAACCAGGCATGTGTCATCGCGTGACGCGTCTGGGCGATCGCACGCTGCAGAGTCGACACGACGCTCGCCTGCCCCACCAACGAGTCCCACACTGTCATCCCGCGATCCCTTCACACGCTGCTAGGTCTGAAGCATTTTCGGTACGCGAGAACCCCGGGGAAAACCCGGCTCGTTCACCGAAAGACTGATTCCAGGACTTGCGTACTGGCTCTACGACTGCTCGATCTCCACCATCGGATCTCCGCCCTGGATGGCCGCACCTGGCTCGACAGAGATTTTCCCGACCACCCCAGTGTAGGCGGTCGTGATCTCGGTCTCCATCTTCATGGCCTCCAAGATGGCCACCACGTCGCCAGCCGCGACGGTCTGGCCCGACTCGACCAGGATCTTGCGCACCGATCCCGCCAGAGGGGCGGTCACGGTTTTAGCCACATGGTGGGGCTTGGGGGCCGGACCTGGCACACCACCAACGTTCAGCGGTGGGAGTCCTGAAGGGGTCACGTCGACTTCAACGTCCACCTCGTACGGAATCTGGTTGACAGTCACCTTCAATTTCATCTTGGTACTCCTTTGTGATCACCGAACGGGTGTGTGGTTGAGCTGAGCGACCCGAGTGCCTTTGGCCCACAACGGCGAGGCGGCGAAACGGACCTGTCTCTTGATTCCCGAATATCCCATATAGGCCGCGACACCGGCCGCGATGGCGACCAGAACGTCCTCGGGTACCTCCTGGGCGGTGACGAGCTTCAGCGATGTGATTTGTTTCTCCAAGTCCTGAACACGACCAGACAAGGACTTGACGAGGTCGAGCAATTGTTGATTTTGGTCCATGCGACTCTCCTTATCATCCTAGCTCGGGAAGATCCCGTGTTTCTTGGCGGGGCGCACCTTGCGCTTACCGGCCAACTGTTCCAGGGCGAAAGCAACCTTTGCCCTGGTTTCGGCGGGATCGATGATGTCGTCGACCAGTCCGCGCGACGCCGCCATGAACGGGGTCGCGAACGTGTCACGATAAGACTCGATCATCTCGACGCGCTTGGCCTCGGGATCGTCCGCGTCCTTGATCTCGCGGGCGAACACCACTGCGGCCGCGCCCTCGGCGCCCATGACCGCGATTTCGGCGGTCGGCCACGCGAAGGTGACATCGGCACCCAGGTCACGCGACGCCATGGCGAGGTAGGCCCCGCCGTAGGCCTTGCGCAGCGTCACCGTGATCAGCGGCACCGTGCAGGCAGAGTACGCGAACAACATCTTGGCGCCATGGCGGATGATGCCGCCATGC
>WREX01000161.1 GCA_009779115.1 Propionibacteriaceae bacterium | reverse complement strand
GTTGTACCGGCTCCTGGCCATCGCCAAGATCGCCGACCGCTTCGTCATCCCGAAGGCCCATCGCGAAGAGGCGGCCGAACTGGCGTCGTGGACCTCCGGCTGCCCGCTGGATTCGCCCCGGGTTGAGATGGCGGGAGCCGCTCCCGTGGCATCCCCGAAGTTCGCCACCTTCCACAGGAGACGGCCATGACCGTACTGCTCGAAGCCGACCCGACGCGTTTCACAGTCCAGGAGCCAGATCTGCCTGGCTATAAGGACGCGTTGGTGCTTGCTTCCGTGATGCTCGGCTACCCCGATGAGTCCTTGTGCCTGCAGCGGGTGTCGATCTGCCAGGCGGTGGACCAGCTGCCGCCGTCGAGTGTGGCGACTTGTCTGAAGGAGTTTGGGCGCTGGTGGGTGGACGCCGATCCGGGACTCCTGCGGCAAGACTACGTGACGACCTTCGACACCAGACGCGGGGCGGCGTTGTACGTCACCTACCTTGACCATGGTGACAACGGGACCCGCGGAGTCGCCCTGTACGACCTCAAACATTTGTATCGCACGTACGGCTTCCAGCCTTCCGACGAGGAACTGCCCGACTACTTGCCAACGGTCTGCCAATTCGCCGCACTGGCGCCCTTGGAGGGCGCCCTGAACGCGCTGGTCATGGCCCGCGCCGCGGTCCTCGGCATTCATCGCAACCTCGCGAAGTCGAAGTCCCCATACGCGCACATCCTCGCAGCGATCGAGACAATCATCGAGAAGGGAGTCCAGCCATGTGGTTCGTGACAGCATTCTTCGGAGTCTTCCCCTACCTGGCGCTGACTATCTTTGTTGTTGGCCATGTCTGGAGGTGGAAGTACGACCAGTTCGGCTGGACCACCCGGACCAGTGAGCTGATGGAGAAGCGCGCCCTGATGTGGGGCTCACCGATCTTCCACGTCGGCATGCTGCTCGTCCTGCTCGGCCACGCCCTGGGGTTGCTCATCCCGCAATCGTGGACGACTGCCATGGGTGTCAGTGAGAACGGGTACCACATCATGGCGGTCAGCGCCGGGGTCTTCTCCGGCTGCCTGCTCGTGATCGGCCTGGTCATCCTGCTGATCCGCCGCTTCGTCACCAAGACACGCCTGCGCATCGTCACCCGGCGCGCGGACATCTTGATGTACATCCTGTTCGGCATCGTCGTCGTTCTCGGCATGACTGCCACCTTCTGGCAAAACGTCTTCACCGGGCCGTACAACTACCGCGAGACGATCTCCATCTGGCTGAGATCCCTGTTCTACTTCCAGCCCAACCTGACCCTGATGTCCTCGGTCCCGTGGATTTACCAAGTCCACGTCATCTGCGCCATGCTCCTGTTCGCCATCTGGCCGTTCACCCGCCTGGTCCACCTGTGGTCCATCCCGTTCGGCTATTTCGTCCGCCCCGCGATCATCTACCACGCACCAGTACGCTGAACGGGTCGATCATCAGGACGGATGTACGCTGTTCATCCGTCAACCGATATTCTCAGGGCGTGGTGGCATGCCCACTCATGCTGAGTTGGGGTCAAGAAATGTGGAGTGACGATGGGGGATGATCAACCTGTGAATCTGCGGGTGGATTCGGGCTACGTCCCCGTGTCCTGGGAGGCTGTCATCCTGGCTGGTGGGCGGGCCGAACGCTTGGGAGGCTACGACAAAGCGACATTGGTCGCACCCGATGGGCGTACTAGTCTGGATCTGGTCCTCGAAGCCTGCTCTGGAGCACTACGCAGGGTCGTTGTCGGTCCGCAACCAGACGATCTGTCGGGCACACTCACTGCCTCAGGGTTGCGGGGCAGCCGTGGAGGTGGGGAGCCGGCTGTCATCTGGACCCGGGAGCAACCTGTCTTTTCAGGGCCAGCCCGGGCGATCTGTGCGGGGCTGGCGGCGCTGGCTGCGGCTCCGGCCCAGACCCGGATGCACCGATTGCTGGCGTCGCGAGCGACACTGTGGGGGTGCGATGGGTCGGCGGGTGGCGCGAAGGCAGACTGGACGTCTGTTGAGCGCCGCCCGACGAGCCAGCGTGCCTCCACAGGGTCGCGCAGCAGCCATGGATCGGTGCATTCGGGCCAGACCTCAGCCGGCGCTGGTGAGGTGATTCCTGCCATGCCTGACCTCTCACTGGAACCTGACTCGTTCCCGGACTTGGCTGACTCACGAGCCGCTGGCCCGCACGACGAGGCAGCCATGTGGGTCGCGGTCGTGGCCTGTGACATGCCACACGTCGCCCAGGCCCTTCCCATCCTCCTGCAGGCGGCAGCCCAGGCCGGTCCCCACGTTGATGGTGTGGTTGCTGAGGCCGATGGTCACTTCCAGTGGCTGTGTGCGCTGTACCGAAAAACTGCCCTGACGTCGGCCTGTGCACAGCTAGCAGCGGGCGGCTCCTCGGAGTCGGTGGGCCGACTGGTCGGGGGACTCACCTTGGCCGGGCAGCCGGTTCCCGGATCGTCTGTGCAGGACATCGACACTGAAACTGACATGCGTACTTTCGGATTTCGCCCCACGTCGGGAGACAGCCCTGCCACCTGACCCGCGTCGGGGGATGGCGATCACTGTCCGCTTTCTGGCGCGCCTGCGTCCAGATATCTCCTGGAAGGTCCATGCTGGAGTCATGGCTGGAGTGCTTCATGTTCAGGTGAAGTCCGCGTATGAGGCCGAGTGCGCCGAGCTGGGCGGAGCCGACCGGATCGTGGTGGTGGGCGCTGACGACCACTCACCGGTTCCCCTCACGATGGAGAAAATACGCAAGACAACGTCCGTTCATGCTCGCGTGATGCTGAAGCTGCGTACTGACTTTGTCACCGACGGTGGTGAGATGACCCGGATGAAGGGACTGGCCTTCTCCTACCGGGACGCCGGGGCCGACGGCTTCGTCTTCGGTTTCCTCAACGACCTGTCGGGGATTGACCGGCTCGCCTGCGCCGAACTGGCCGGCGACGACACCTGGGGGTGGACCTTCTCCCGGGCCATCGACGCGGCTTTGGACCAGGACCGGGCCTGGGAGGATCTAGCAGGGTTACCCCGCCTGGACTCGGTCATGACAGCCGGGTCGGCCCGTCAGGTCCACTATGGCATCGACACCCTGATCCAGCGTCGTGCGATCACGCCCCCCGTGATCGTGGCGGGGGAGTTGTCACCAGAAGACATTCCCTGGCTGGTCCGTGGCGGTCTGCGCCAGTTCTACGTCGATCAGCCCCCGATCACCGTCGATGCAGTACGGGCCTGGAGACGCTTGATCGACGATGAAGTGACCAGGGTGGGGTAGGGCCGCAGTTAGCGCAGTGGTGCCAAGCGCCAGAGCCGGGCTTCATCGCTCAGCACTGAGCTGACAACTATCAATCTTTGCTGTCGACCGTCACCACCGGGGCTGCGGTGGAACCGGCGGCGCTTCCCCGCGGCGCAGGCCGAGCCATTGCAGGATGATGGCCGCCAGCGCGAGCCCCCAGGAGCCGATCATGGTCCACCACGACAGGTGCAGGTCGACGTTGTACATGGTGGAGTCCATGATGACGCTCAGGAGGACCCCGATCACCATGGCGCCCAGCACGACGAAGCTGGCGATCTTCAGGACAGCGACTCTGACGCGAACCCGGGGGACAAAGAGGAAGGGTGTCAACACGAGCAGGGCGATCGGGAAGACGACGTTCAACATGCCAACGAAACCGCCCACGACCAGGGCAATCAGCATGGGGGGATAGGCCGCGGTCAGGCACTCGCTGAGGGTCACCAGGTGGACCGGTGGAGCGAGGGGCGCAGGCGTCGCAGTGGGGGGCGGCGGTCCCCAGGTCGGTGACACGATGGGGCTGGAGGACGCCACCCGGAAGGGTTCGTACGGGGTCTTGGGGCTAACCGGGGCTTCCACCGGGACGGCGAAACCCGAAGTCGGCTGCTCCTGGCTGGCGTCAGGAGTCATCACTGAGGAGACCGTCACGAAAGGCGCGAGGGGATCGCGGGTGTCGGCAGGGGCAGCGGCGACGGAATCCAGCGGCACAGATGGGCCACTGGATTGGAAGCTCTGCGGCGGTTCGGCGGGTGCTTGCGGGACAGGGGTCTCGACCGGTTCGGCGGAAATGCTGGTCGCCTGGTCGGGTTCGGCGAACCCCATCGGGCGCTCCGCGGGTGCGTACCTGGGACCGTCTTGCCATGTTGCCACGGGTATCATTCTAGCCTGGACAGTCTTCCGCCCGAATCCAGCGATCGGTGGATTCGGGCTCCGCCCGAGCGATTCGTGGCGAGGCTCACCCCCGTACTGGTCGCGTTGGACTGGCATCTCGCCAAATCCGGTGTTTGATGGCATGTGGGACTGCCACGAGATAGGCTAGGGGCGGCGAAAGGAAATGAGGTGTCATCATGCCCACAGGCAAGGTACGCTTTTATGACCCTGACAAAGGCTTCGGGTTCATTGTCAAGGATGACGGT
>WREX01000160.1 GCA_009779115.1 Propionibacteriaceae bacterium | reverse complement strand
GAGGATACGATATAGTTCTTGACGCCGGTCATCCGGCACATCAAATGGCCCCGTAGCGCAGTTGGTTAGCGCGCCGCCCTGTCACGGCGGAGGCCGTGGGTTCAAGTCCCATCGGGGTCGCCAAGAGTCAGCAGATGGCTCATTCGGCCAGGTAGCTCAGTCGGTAGTAGCGCATCCCTGAAAAGGATGAGGTCGTCGGTTCGATCCCGACCTTGGCCACTCAACCCCTTTCATACCCCCCCACACCACATTCCCCTCATTCCTGATTCTCCCCACACTAGGCCGGTTGATTCGTAGAGCTGTTTTCTTCACGCTGGGACAACGGACATCGACGGACCTTCAACTGAGATCACCCGCGACAGTGTCAGACCTCGTCAGCACATACGTACGGGCGATCGTCAAATGTTCAGAACTGCAAGGGTTCCCGAGTCATCGACATACAAGTAGCGATTACCGGATATGCCTGAGCACACCAGGTTCTCCGGCTCGACGACGGCCATCTTGGGCTGGCCAGTGTTCGCGTCGAAGGCGATTATCTCGGATCCGTTCCACACGTAAACCGTGGAGTAACCTTCGAGCGAGGTGATACCTAACAGATTGGCGTCTGTGCCGAACCACACGATCTTGCCTGACGACAGGCTGAACGCGGCCAGCCCATCAGCGCCCGACGGATCTGAGTAATAGGCCCAGACCGTGCCACCGGCTTGTCCCATGGCCAGTTGTGGGACCATCCAGTCTGGGGTGTCGACACGACCATCGACTGTCGTGTCAAAGACTTTTTTACCAGTGTCCCAGGAATAGCCGACGAGATGACTCTGCGTGTCAGACTCGTCCTGCAGAAATGTATAGACCGATGAATCCTCGCTGAACGAGAGAAAATACATCGGTGTGATCGTGGGACCAATGGGCTTGCCTGTGGTCGTGTTCACTTGCTGATAGGTGCCCTCCCCCGAATCGCCCCACGTGACGCACAGAACACGGTCGACCGATGGGCCATCGCACTGGTCGGCATGGGAGCCGAACGGAGCAGGCGCACCAGTGCGTAAATCGCGAATGCCATCCGATGTGTTGATCCACGAGTAGTTGCCAAACACATCGACCGTCGCATCGGTACCCCACGTGTCATTGCCAGGTCCCTCCCACAGGCATGGTCCCAATGTCATATCCCGGACACAGCCTTGCGTGGCGCCGTTATCGCCTGTCTGGTTTTCTACGAAGACAATGCCATTTCCCACCGCTGTCGTGTCTTGATCGACCGCGAAGTCTGCGGTGGCGGTGACAGCCCCGGATGTGGTGTCGATGACCTGGACATGGTCATTGTTATCGGGCTTGGTTTGGACTGTCACAAGGCCTTCCGCGCCGGGGAAGAGGAAGCAACCTGTGGACATTGTCCACAGGACGGACAGCCTCATGACGTCGACTGCCGTGACAATGCACACTGTTTGTGTATCGTCCATGTTCGTCGAAATCAAAGCGATGCCGTCGACATCCGACTCGATCACCTGACTGGTGTCGTTGGGCAGGGTGAGGTGCATCGTGGACCAGATGCCTGGTGCTCCCGATTCAGCCAGCGAGGGAACTCCAGTCGGAATGGCCGGCGATTGAGTGGACAACCCACGCACCCCAAAGGCCACCCCAGCCACGACAAGTGCCACCACCACGACACCAATCCCGATCACCCATCCGACCCGTGAACGCCTGGCAGACGAGGAGCTGGCAGGAACGGTCGAACTGGCCGATGGCGGAACATGACTCGTCGGGGATGAAGAGTCACTGGTCGGGGGCGGGACTTGACCGGTCGGTGGCACTGATGCGGGCCCCTGTCCGTTCTGTTGCGGATCTCCCCAGGTGTCGTTGTCTGGCATCCCACAAGCATATAGCACGATTGTCAGATGGCTGGTGACAGCTGGCGCCGCGTGGGAACATCCCCAGTACGTCAGGCAGGCGCCGACGGGGGTTCCCAGCAGGCCCTGCCGAGGTGGAATGCCCCCAGTGCGAGGGGCAGATGCTAGCATGAACGTGCGTGTGAAAGGACCTCCCCATGGCAAGAGTCAAGCGTTCAGATGCTGCCAAAGCGGCCCAACAGAACCAGTCGGTAAATGCGAAAACCGGTAGCACGGGTGCCCCCACTCCCGACGGCGGAAGTACTCCTCCTCGGTCCACACCCACCAGGACGCAGGAGACGGATGCTGCCACGGATCAGACCAGCGCGCCGGAATCCCAACCGGCTCCCGATCCCCGGGAAACCACCATCCGTACTCTCCAGATCGGGCTCACGGTCGTCAGTCTGATCGCCATCGGTCTGGTCGTGGCGTTGATCCTTGTTGTGAGCAGGGGAGGATCGCCATCGTCGCCTACCTCCATTCCCCCAACCCAGGCGACACCGACACCGACCTCCTCGCCCACACCGGTCTATTTCACCCAGTACGTCGCTGTCAATCCGAACGTCAAGCCCGGGGCGATCGTCGTGGAAATTCACAGTGACTATCAGTGCCCCTGGTGTGAGCGCGCCGAGGAAATCTACGGTCAGGCCCTGAGTCAGCTCAGCCAGTCCGGCGACATCGATCTGCGCATTCACATCCGTACCCTGATCGGTGACCAGGTCATCAAGAACGACTCCTCCGAACGGGCTGGCAGGGCTGCTCTGTGCGCCGACAAAGTCGGGTCCTTCTGGGCCTACCACTCCACCATCTTCGCCAACCAGCCCGCAGAAGGGGTCGGCTACACCGATGACCAGTTGCGGACCGACTTCGCCGCGCAGGCCGGCATCACGGGTCAGAATCTGACAGACTTCCAGACCTGCTACGACACCGGTGCCACCTCCAGCGAGATCACCGCGATGGAACAAGAAGGAGTCCAGGGCGGCATCAACTCGACACCGACCTTCCTCGTCAACGGCATCCAGATTTCCTTCGACCTCCAACAAAACAACGCCACGGCTCTGCCAATTAGCTCAGACAGTCTCCTGTCAGGTTTGAAGCAAGTCACCGGCCAACAGTAGGACCGTGCCTCCCTGGTGCCAACTCAGGGGGTTTCACCGTCCTGAGACGCTTTCTCTTGGGCACGAGGGCCGCGTACGTACGCCAATTCCCAGCGACGGATCTCGTCGAAGAAACGTTCCCGCACTTCTTTGCGTGACAACGACACATCATGGAGGGCGCCTTGCAGACGTACGAGCGTGACATGCCAGCCCAGGAGATGAACTCTGGCGGCGATGCGGTCCACGTCCAAGGCCATGTCGGTCGACAGCGCCTCTTCGGTCCACTCTCGCGAATCCGACGACCGTGCCGAGGTGAGGACCAGAACTGGACAATCGATGCGCAAGCCCGCACCCACACGATCATGGCCATTGACGACAGCCCTGACCCACCCAGGGCGCAGGGGCTGGGAATCGACTCGTTTCAAGCCCAGGTCATAGTCCCATTCCCCGTGGTACAGCGTGTGCAGCGACCGACCGTACACATCGTTCTCAACCGCGGGAAGGACCATCGTCGGCGAAGCCACCGCCAGGCCTCTGACGATCGGCGCCGTCAAGGCCCGGAACAAAGCCGACCCCTGCATGTCGATCCACGGAGCGTTGAGGATGGCACCAACGAATGTCTTCGGCCTGTCACACGCGAACAGGCTGGCGATCAGCCCGCCAGTCGAATGACCGGAGACGACAACCTTGGAGTGGTCCTGGCGGATCGATGCGACGCAGGCATCCAGTTCGTCGTAATAATCCTCGATGTCTTCCATGTACCCGAACAGTTCGCCCTCTTGGAGGCTGCGGCCATAGCGATGCAGATCGACAGCATAGAAGTCGTACCCCAACTGTTCGAAGAATTCGGCCACATGGCGCTGGAAGAAATACTCATTCCACCCATGGATATAGAGCACCGCACGGTCGTGGCGCGCAGCCTGGCGCCGGATGAGGGTCGACACCAGGTGCCCGTCGCCCTCCTCGGGCAGATGGGCCCGTGACACCATCTGAAACGTGCGGATCTCGAAGCCGTCGAGCAGTGGATCGGGACACCAGTCACCCCAGTACGATTCCCCTACCCCAGCGTCAGTGTCCGTGTGGTCGTCAGCCAAGCCGTATTCCTCGCGGATGTCCGGCTTCTGGCCCAACGTCGTCCGCCATTTGGAAATCATCGAAGCGAGGCTGGACCGGGATGCTTTGATATCCATCGCACTCCTCCACGATTCAGGTAGTCACACAATCCAATCGATGCGAACGCATCATGGGAACTTGTCGGCTTCTTCTCAACGCTCGGCTTCGAAGTCGTCGCGGTCTTCCACATCCTCGTCGTGGGTGAACTCCTTGGCGAGATCGGCGTATGCCGCAGGAATATCATTCCCCGCGCCCTTTCGCAGTTCTTCCTCAAGCGAAGCGAAATCAGTCGAAATGGACCGATACTTCAATTCCCGGGCTACTTTTGTCTGCTTTGCCCTCTGACGGCCGCGCCCCATAGGGTCAGCCTCCTTCACT
>WREX01000159.1 GCA_009779115.1 Propionibacteriaceae bacterium | reverse complement strand
CCACATGACAGGGCCGCGCTGGCCAACGCCATGCTGGAAAGTCTCGACGGCGACTGCGATGACCCGGCCGAAGTGAACGCCGCCTGGACCAAAGAGATTGGTTCTCGCCTGGATGATCTGATCAGCGGGCGGGTGCAGGGCGTGTCGTTGGACCAGATGAAAGCCAGTTCGGCGGCGGCCCTGGCGGCGGCCCGCCAGTGAACCTGACCTTCACCGCCCATCCGGAAGCGTCGGCTGAACTGGACGCCGAGGTCGCGTGGTATGAGCGGCGTTGTGACGGTTTGGGAGCACGTTTCGAGTCGGCTGTGTATCAGGTGATCGATGATCTGATCATGTGGCCCGAGTCAGGCGCGGTCTGGCCTAACGCCCATCCAAGCTTGACAGTGCGCTCCTATGGGGTGCCGGAGTTCCCCCACCGTGTCATCTACGCGGTGGACGGCTCCCAGTTGTTCGTCGCCGCTATTGCCCACGATAAACGCAAACCCGGCTACTGGCATGACCGGTTCGGCAAAGCCTGACAACGCCCAGGCTACAATGTATCTTGATAAATCTGCCGGGAGGTCCTCCCGCTGGTCCTGAAGCTCGCCAACCGCAGGCTTAAACCCGAATCCACCGATCCATGGCTGCTACGCAAGCGATCGGTGCATTCAGGTTAAACACGCTCTTAGGTTCAGGGTTCGATCCCAGGTGGCGCAACGAACATAGTGAGTAAACCTAATACCAGTATTTTCAGCTCAGGGCCCCACCAACGCGGCCCGCTCGCGACGCCAGCGATCGGTGGATTCGGGTTATAGGTCGTCGGCTAGGATGCCGTTATGACATTGGGTCCGCGCATGCCTGAACTTTCGGCCTTTGAGGTATTGCTGGAGGTGGCAGGCAGCGGCAGCCTGAACGAGGCGGCCACTCGGTTGGGGCTGACACAGCAGGCCGTCTCGTCGCGGATGACGGCGATGGAGACTCGCACCGGCGTACAGTTGCTGGCCCGAACCTCACGCGGATCGCGATTGACCCCGGCCGGAGTAGTTGTGGTGCAGTGGGCTGATCGCTTGCTGCAGGTGGCGGCCGAGGCCGAGGCGGGCATTGCAGCGTTGCGGGAAGACAGCCGTCGCCGATTGAAGGTCAGCGCCAGTTTGACGATCGCGGAGCAGTTACTTCCCGGGTGGCTGGTGTCGATGCAGGCGTCGGCACGGGCGCTCAACATTGCCGTACCCGACGTGATGTTGACGGCGGCAAACAGCGACACGGTGATGGACCAGGTACGTTCCTCACAAGCCGACCTGGGATTCGTCGAGGGGCCGACGATCTCGCGCGGGTTGCACTCGCGGGTGATCGGCCACGACCAACTGGTGTTGGTTGTCCGCCCGGATCACCGCTGGGCTCACCGCAGCCGGCCAGTCGCCGCCCAAGAACTGGCGGTGACACCGCTGGTGAGCCGGGAGCACGGGTCAGGTACGCGTCAGATTCTGTTACGGGCAACACAAGCCGCACTGGGCAAGGACGCGACCCTGGCTCGCCCTGTGCTCGAACTGTCGACTGCCGCAGGAGTACGTCAGGCCGTGCTGGCCGGCGCCGGCCCGGCTGTGGTCAGCGAATTGGCAGCGAAGGACGATATCGAGTTCGGGCGGCTACGGCGAGTGCCGCTGGTTGGGTTGGACCTCCATCGCACGCTTCGGGCGATCTGGATTGGGGCCGGCACACCTCCGGCGGGAGCCGCGCGAGATCTGCTGGCGCACATCCGGCGTACTGCAAGCAGTTGATCCGTATTTCAGGCGGAAACTTCAGTGGTTTGCCAGCCGGTTGGATCTCATCCAGTTACAAGTTTGACTTGTATGTCATCAATGAATCGACGGCTACTGGACGACCCCCGGTGCGACTACGTTCGAAACGTGGACCGATATCGCCTACCCCTCACACATCCAATGACCGAGCCCTTGAACGCTGGTCCGATCACTACCAGGCGCAGCGGCACGAACTCCGGATCGCTGCCGGATCACCACCTGGCACGGTGGGGCATTCTCCGTGATCTTGAGCATCCTGGACAGTTGATCGCGGCGATCACCCCCAACTGGTATGCGAGCATCATGGGCACCGGCGTCGTCGCGGTCGCGGCCGCAACCTTGCCCGAGCAGTTTCCCGGTCTGCGTTTCGGGGCCACAGTGGTGTGGGCAGTCGCGGCTTTCCTCTTGGTCGCACTGACCGTGGTCACGATCTTGCACTGGTGCTACCACTACACCACCGCCCGCGAGTACATTCTCGACCCCGTCATGGCCCATTATTACGGTGCGCCGCCGATGGCCATGCTCACGGTCGGCACCGGCACTCTGCTCCTGGGCCGCGACTGGATTGGCCTGACGGCGGCGCTGAGCATCGACTGGGTGCTGTGGTTTGCCGGTACCGCCGCCGGTTTGTTGTCAGCCGTCGTCGTGCCCTATGTCATGTTCACCGCCCATGCGGTGAAGGAAAAGGATGCCTTCGGCGGGTGGTTGATGCCGGTCGTCCCACCAATGGTGTCTGCGGCCAGCGGCGCGCTTCTGCTGCCGTACACCCCGCCCGGGCAAGCTCGATTGGCGATGCTGGCGTGTTGCTACGCCATGTTCGGCCTCAGCCTGCTGGCTTCGATCATGGTGATCACATTGGTCTGGAACCGGCTCGTCCTGCACAAGGTCGGTTCAGCCCGGATGGTTCCCACTCTGTGGATCATCTTGGGGCCACTCGGCCAGTCCATCACGGTGGCCAACTTGCTCGGCGGTAACGCCCATCTCGCCATTGACGCGCCGTATTCCAGCGCCATGCAGGCCTTCGGCGTCATGTACGGCCTTCTCGTCTGGGGGTTCGCACTCCTGTGGATCGCGCTCGCAATGGCGATCACCGTTCGTACAATCAAGAAACACTTACCATTTTCTCTCACCTGGTGGTCGTTCACCTTCCCGATCGGAACCTACGTCACTGGTACAACCGGACTAGCCTCACACACCGGACTCGGCCTGTTTCGCGTCACCGCCGCGGTCCTCTATGCCTGTCTGGTCGGTGCCTGGGTCCTGGTAGCGGCCCGCACCACACACGGGACGATTCGAGGCCGCCTGTTCCTGCCTGCCGCTCAGGCCTCCCAACCTCCGACAGAACAACCCGCCCTCGCAGTGGCGCACCACAATCCGACCACTACAATGTAGATATCTGTGAGGGCGAACCGTCTTCGGATTCATCACATGCATTGTATTGCCAGGATCGAACAGGAGGCCTGTGATGACCCAGCCGTATCCGTCCTACCCGGCTCAGGGAACGCCTCCTGGTTACTTCGAGCCTCCACTCGACCAGCCGTGGTACGGCATCGGCTTCGGGCAGGCCATCGTACGCTACTTCAAGAAATCCCTCACCTTCACCGGGCGTGCATCCCGTGGCGAGTTCTGGTGGGCCCAGCTCTTCCAAGTAGTAATCAGTGTGCCACTGGGAATCATCGGGGCGGCGGTGTCACTGTCGCAGATGCCGAATCTGTACACCTCCTCTGGTTCCTACCAGAGCCCGCCCAACATGACCATCATTTACATCATCGCCTTGGGCATGAACGTGGTCTTGCTCCTGCCCAACCTAGCCGTGTCGTGGCGGCGATTGCACGACACCGGCAAAGTCGGCAGTCTCGCCTTGCTGTATTACGTCCCGTCGATCGGCTACGCGGTGTACAACATGTTCGGTGGACTCAACAGGATGTTTCCCACAGATATCACGAACCCTGACGACCTCAGCGCCACTCTTTCCTATTTAGGAGAGATGATGGTCTTCTCACTCATCCTCTTGGTGATCGACATTGTCATGATCGTGTTCTTTGCGACAGCCACGAACATCAAGGGTTTGAAGTACGAGCCGCGTGGCAATGATGGTTTACTTCCATTCTCGATCCCACGCCAACCACCGCAGAACCCGTACTCCCAACCCTGGCAGGAGCACAATCAACAACCGCACTAAACCTGAACTGGCCCGAAGAGAATGGTGCGGTTGCCAGGTTTGCAGGAAGATCGAAGGGGCGGGTTTTCACTATATATGGCACCACTCAGACGCCCATCCATCGCCCTGGGCCCCGTCATCGCCGCCGAAGGCTAGACTCATGCGATGGATACGTCCTTCTTCAGGCGATACAACTTGAAGCAGCCTTGAGTCCGCGCCGGGACGGCGATCTGGGGAGGCACCTCGGTGGCCGAGAGTGGCGTCAAGAAGATGCCTGCGGGCAGGCTGGGGTCGGCCGCCCCGACCGGGAAGAGTGTTCCTATGTCGGTTGCAGTCCCTGTCAGAGCCGCGATGTAGGCCTTTGTTTCGGGGCTCTTCGGATCGTTGGTGGCTAGCCGATGGATTTGGGCGGCGGCGGCCGGTAGCCAGTCGGCGGGCAGCGTTGAAGCGCCGACAACAAAGAGGGGAGCCACGGAGTTCGCTACCTTGATAGACACATTGGTCGTCAGGAACTGGGCGATGAAACCGCCTTGGTTGAACTG
>WREX01000158.1 GCA_009779115.1 Propionibacteriaceae bacterium | reverse complement strand
GGGGAACGTATTACGTCCATTCGAGCGGATGCGACGACGGCGTAACGAGATCGAGTACCCCGATTTCGTCGGTGCACCTGTCAGTGGCGAGGATGTGCTCGAAGAAGCGCAAGCCGCCGAATCACTCGTGGCAACGGTCAGGATGGTCTACGACGAGATGTCGGCGTTTTAACGCAGCTTCGTCGGCTTCCGATTTCGGCGGCATGGGAAAACCGAACCATGCGGCGCCTGCGTTACTCGATCATGTCACCATCATGCGACATCTTCGTACGCTGAGTAGCATGGCGATGATGCGGTTGACTAGGGTTTACTGAATACTGGCTTCGATTCGCCAGAGATCGCCAGCCTTCGCCTGTGGCCAACAGCCCCGACACTCATCAGTACTCTGATTGACAATTATTTTAGTGTTACTATTCTAGTTAGATAATTCTAATTTAGAAAGGATGACCACGATGACGAATAACCATACGGATTCAGTCGACCAAACTATCCCCATGTTGCACAATCTTTGGCGTCGATCCGGAGAGATCATTGCCTGTGTCGGAGTGCTGCACCTTGTGGTTTTCACCATTCTTGGGCGAGCTCCGGCCTTGGAGATCGTGCGAGCAGGTTTGTTTAATACAATTGGCAATGACTACAGCCGAGGGTTGGTCTGGTACGGGGGCTGGCTGGTCGCCTCGCTGATGATTCTGCTGGGCCTGTTCATGAGGAGTTGGGTACGAGCAACGGGCCAGCCGCTTCCCCGGTACATCGGAATTACTATGATGGCAGTAGGCATTGCCGTCATCTTTCTTCAACCCGTATCCGGCGGAATACTCGTGTTCCTTGCGGGTTTGGTTATGTTGTCGGGACCCAGGAACCCGCTGAAATACCATGTCCCGGCTGCGGCGCACCGGACGAGCGAATCTTCGAACCCCACATCTTGCGACGTACGTCCAGTACGTGTACAAGATGCGGAGTCCGAATCTTCACCCGCCCAGCACGTCCTCGCTCGGAACAGCGTATATCAGCACGCTCCCAGGCCAGTGCAGGTGCCGTAATCCGGCGGCGCTCCCCGAACTCCTGTCCCATGCCGACACCCGACACCTCGGCGTACGCGTATGGTGTCATGTCAGGTTTCACTAGAATACGTGAAAATTAGGCAATATAACTCTCATTTCACGTAAACTTAATCCCGCTGGTGATGGGAGTGTGATGGTGAACCAGATCACCCGAGATCGAATGAACCGACTTGGTGGTGTCTTTCATGAGTTGAGTCAGCAATGGCCGGAAGGAGTGGCGGCTATCGCCCAAGCCGAAGTATCCGAGCAGGTGTATCAGTCGAACGCCATCGAGTGGTCGTCGTTGACACTCGACGAGACCGAATCGATCATCGGTGGTGGGGTCGTACCGCGTGAGGTTCCCATGCGTGAAGTGTTCGAGGCGAAGAACCTGGCACGCGTGATGAACGAACTGGTCAGTGCCAGTGGTCCACCACCATTGGACGTGTCAACAGTTCTGCGCTGGCACGGGACGCTCCTGTCCAACATCCGTGACGATGCCGCTGGGCGGTTCCGACAGGGGCGAGAGTGGGTACGCGTGGGCAACCACGTGGGAGCGGCCCCGGATGTGGTCGCACAGTGGACACAATATTTATTGTCGTGGTATGCCGGGGAGGCAGCTGACCAGGTGGGTTGCCCGGCAGATCAGCCAGTGTGGTTTCTCGATCGAATAGCACGGTTTCATCTGGAATTCGAGACGATCCACCCGTTCGTCGACGGCAACGGCCGCATCGGAAGGGTACTGATCAATCAACAGCTGATCGCCTTGGGCTGGCCACCGATCATGGTACGCAACAAAGGTAAGAAGCGGGACTACTACCCACTGTTTCAGAACTACGCGGTCAATCAACGATTCAGCGGAATGACAAGCCTGTTGGCACTCTTGTTGTCTGAATCGCTACACAAGCGCATCACCGTACTGGCTGGTCGGCGGGCAGTACCACTGGCGACTTGGGTGAAGGAAGCTGGAGTCGGTGCAAGTTCGGCCGCCAACAAGGCCGCCCGACAGACGATTCCCGCTTTTCGTCTGCGCGACAAGTGGATGATCGACGCCAAATTCAGTGGCGACTACGACGCTTGGCTGCAAGAATTCGACAGCGGATTGGTAGGTTGACGCAGTACGCCCACCTGACTCGAATGTCCCCGACACCTGGCCTCAGTCTAACCCACTGGGAGTTCACGCATGATCATATGATTAAATCATTCACTCATATGATGTATATTAATCATCATGGCCATGACAGGTGTGATCTTCCAGCCACCCAACCTCGACGAACGCGAGCAAGAAGTCATCGACACGATCGCCTCATTGCGCACTCAGCTTCGATTCAACATCGCTGAACCGCGCCGGTGGACCGGATCGCTGCGCCGGCTCTCCTTTGCCCGAAACGTGCAAGGTTCCAACTCCATCGAAGGCTATGTCGCCAGTCTTGACGATGCAGTCGCGGTCGTAGATGCCGAGGCGCCGACCGACGCGGACGAGCAGACTCGGCGCGCTCTCGAAGGTTACAGAACCGCGATGACGTACGTTCTCCAGTTGTGCTCGGTGCCGAAACCATTCGTCTACTCGTCACCCCTGATCCAGGCCTTGCACTTCATGATGACGTCCTTCGATCTAGCCAATCGCCCAGGTCTTTGGCGATCCGGACCGATCTACGTCCGCAACGAGTCGACGAATACCACGGTGTACGAAGGCCCTGACGTCGACGATGTCCCAGTGCTCATGGAACATTTTTTGGAGACACTGACCGCGACCCGGGACGACTCCATCGTTTCGGCCGCCATGGCTCACTTAAACCTTGTCATGATTCATCCGTTCCGCGATGGAAACGGGAGGATGGCACGCGGCCTACAAAGTCTCGTACTCGGCCGATCGGGCCAGACCCTGTCTCCTGTGTTCCTCAGTGTGGAGGAGTACCTGGGCCGAAACACGTCAGCCTACTATGACGTGCTCGCCGAGACTGGGGCAGGCAGCTGGAACCCGTCACGCGACACCCGGGCGTGGATCCGGTTCATGCTGACTGCCCATCTGCGGCAGGCTCGCACCTATCAGCAACGGGTGCACGACTACGAACGCCTGTGGGTCGAGCTTGCACGGATGCTCGGCCGCGGTGATGAGTTCCGGGCGCTGCCCTCGCTGATGGACGCGGCCCTTGGATTGCGAGTCACCCGAGCGACGTACTCGAAGCTGGCCGACGACAACGACGACACGATCTCTGATCAAAGCGCGACGAGGGATCTCCGCGAATTAGTGGACCAGGGCCTGTTGGTTCCCCACGGTGAAAAGCGCGGCAGGTACTACTCGGGTTCGCCCACCTTACGAGCAGTGTGGGGCGACATTGTCAAAGCACGCCCCCACCGCGACGACACGGACCCCTTCGCCGAGTCGGGAGGGGCGAAGTAAAAGTCGGTGTCCACACTGATGGTGCCGCGACGTGCTCCTGGACGACGTAGTGGGGTCATTGAGTACACGGAACAGATGCGAACGACACTGTTGTTGAGTTGCGAGAAGATGATGACAGCAAATCAGTCCATCAGGCGCGTCGGAAAACCAATAGAAGTTGCCTATGCAGTGTTATTCCTGGCCGGCGACGAGTCACAATGGATCACGGGCGTGAACCTTCCACTGGACGGTGGCTACACGGCTCGCTGAGGCGGGAAAGGTAAGACGTGTAGTCCAGCTGTGTCGGAGCCACCCTTATAATCATGTTGCTAACCTACCCGTCGTTCACTGGTGTGAATCGGGCGACCAAGGCGTCACCGACACCCAGGTTGGTGGGGAAGTCTCCATCGGGAGACGAGGTACGGCCAGCGACAACGATGGTACCGTCGCTTGTCACGACCAGGGCCTCGAACTCGTCTGAGCTCCTACCACCGTAGGTTCCGGCCCAGGTGATCTGGCCGTCAGGGGTGAGCCGGGCCAGGGCTCCGTCAAAGGCTCCCTGACTGGCTGGGAAGTCGCCAGAAGTCGACGACGCGTTGAGTCCCGCCACGGTGATGGTGTCGGTGGGTGACACTGACACGGCCCGGAACATGGACCAACCAGCGAAAACCTTCACCCAACTGACCTGGCCATCGGGCTGGATGAAGGCGACTTCGCCGTTGCATGGTTGGTCGGTGGGGCTGTTGACGCACCCGTGGGTGTCACCAGCGATCACGAGATTGCCGGCGGGGTCGATGGCCATGACCTCGAAATCGAAAAATGCGAGGGAGTCAGATTGATAAATATGTTCGTTGCTGATTTGTCCAGTTGCGTCGATGTGCGCGATGCCGGCAGGGCAGTTGACTGCCGTACTGTTGCCTGCGTTGCACCATTGTCCGGCCACAACGACATCTCCACTTGTACCCATGGTGACTGATGCAAACATGGTTTCACCGTTGTCTGAATAGTCGTTGATCCAGTCGAGTTTTCCGGTGGGCAGGATGTGTGCGAGCAGGCCAGTGGGGCCT
>WREX01000157.1 GCA_009779115.1 Propionibacteriaceae bacterium | reverse complement strand
TTCGATCGTGAATCGGTCCTCGATCGACGGGCAGATCGCTGAAGCGGGACTGTTCGCGTACTGCTCCTCGAAGGGGGCTGTGACGATCATGACCAAGTCGGCCGCCCTGGCTTGTGGACAGAAGAAGTACAAGATCCGTGTCAACTCGGTTCACCCGGGGTACGTGCACACTGCCCTCACCGAGAAGGAAGCGGCGGACTCCGGGATGACGCCCGACGAGTATTTCGCGAAGGTTGGCGCGCAGCATCCGATCGGGTACATCGGCAAGCCGATGGACATCGCGTACGCGGACATCTACCTGGCTTCCGACGAGTCGATGTTCGTCACCGGGTCGGAGTTGACCATCGACGGTGGGTGGACGGCTCAGTAGGGAATTCCGTCAGTTGTCCGTACTGGATCCTTCTTCGCGTACGGCTCTGTCGACTCGGCTGAGAGAAGGGTCCACGATCGTGATGACAAGGAAAATCACGGCACAACCCACTGCCACGAGCGCCAGACCGTGCACTCCTGCGGTTGTGGCCCGCACCGGGAAGAACAGGCCAGACGCGACCGAAGCAATGATCGCGCCCAGGTAGTTGAAGGTCCGCATCAGGCCGGACGACGCGCCGATACGGGTGGGGTCGGCCTGGTGGTAGACCGAGTTTTGCATCGCAAGGGAATTGAGCCCCTGAGGCACACCCATCAGCAGCGCCACACCAAGGAGCAGCCAGATCGGACTGTGGTCGCCGACCAGCAGGATCAGGGCGCACGCTGCTGCTTGGGCGCAGGATCCGACCATCAGTTTGGCGCGGATTTGGGGGTTGCGACCGGTGATCAGTGCGACCAGGATGCCGACGGCGAAGGCGGGGAGCAGGAGGAAGCCGGCGTGGGAAGGGTCGAGGCCGCGGCCATCTTCGAGCCATTGGGTGAAGCCGTACATGAAGCTGTAGCTGACGGTCGAGCCGAGCATCGCCCTGACGTAGGTGATGACCAGCGCAGGGTTGCCCGCCAGGACGCGCAGCTCGATGAACGGGGGCTTGTCATTGTTGGTCTGGCGCAGCTCCCACCAGGCGAAGCCGGTTCCGGCTACCACCGACACGCCGAGCAGCCAGGTGTACGACACTTTCAGGTCCATGAGGAAGATCAGCAGGCTCACCAGCGTGACAACGAACAACACGATACCGGCGTAGTCAATGTGGGGGGAGGTTTCGGCGCGGCGATCGGCGTCCAGAGCAGTGTGGCGGGGCAGGATCAGCCAGCCCATGATGACGCAGGCCAGGGCCAGCGGGATGTTGATCACGAAGGTCGCGCGCCAGCCTCCCCACAGGATCAACAGGCCGCCCAGGGCTGGGCCGATCACCATGACGGTTTGGTTGGCCACCGCCAGGGTGGTCAGAACGACGGCCGGGCTTTTCATTCCAGTACGTTTGGCTTCGGCGCGGATGAGGTACATGGCCGCTGGATATCCGGCGCAGGTGCCGAATCCGAGGATCACCCGAGCCAAGACGAGGATGTGCAAACCTGAAGCGACAAGGCCCAACACACCAGCCACGCCAGTCAGAGCCGTACCAATCAAATAGAGCCGGCGTGGTCCGAACAGGTCGATCAGGCGGCCCATCAGAGGCTGGCCCACGCAGGTGGTGATGTACAGGGCCGACACTAGCCACGTTGTCTGGGCGGCGGGGGCGCCGAAGGCGATGGCGATGGGCACGAGGGCCACGGCGATCACCGAAGAGTTGATGGGATTGAGGACCGACCCTAAGACCATGGGCGCGAACAAGCGCCGGTCAAAACCGCCGAGTCTGTCCTGTGCTGCACCCTGAGTAACCATGGCACGACACACGGTACTCCTCGCCGGGGTTCGGGAAGAGCGAGGTCCACACGGGAAGCAATGATTGTCGCTTCACCTTCGAGATACCACGTAACAATTTGGTAACTAGTGGTCCTGCTGGTTGATTCCACTGCCATGAAGGACTAGCGTCTGCTTATTCCAGGGAAAACCCTGCGAAACTTTCTCATTTTGCCTAGTCAGACCCGGGAATCAGTGACTGATCGTACACTGCCCTCCAAACGCCGGATCGGGCCACAACCGAACCCCAGCTGTGGAGTCGTCCATACCGTACCTCTCCGCCATCTGGTATCCGGTTCTCATCCGAGAGGCGCTCGGCAGACAGTACGGCATCGATCAGCGTATCCGGTGAGAAATAGCCCTCAAGGAGGAGAATATGAAGCTGAAAACTATGGCGGCGCTGGCCGTCGGAGCGGCCCTTGTCGTCGGGATGTCCGCTTGCAGTTCGTCGCCGAGCACCTCGGGTACGACAGCCCCGGCCGCCACGTCGAACGCCGGTGCGCTGATCGGCATATCGATGCCGACAACGACCCTGGAGCGATGGAACAATGACGGCGCCCATCTGGTCGACAAACTGCAAGCCCTCGGGTACACCACCGATTTGGAGTACGCCGACAACAAGACTGACGAGCAAATCTCCCAGATCCAGAACATGATCAACGACAACGCCAAAGTCCTGGTGATCGCCGCCATCGACGGCACCACCTTGGGGCAGGTCCTCCAGACCGCGGCAGATGCCGGGATCACAGTCATCGCGTACGACCGGCTGATCAACGGCACGCCGAATGTCGACTACTATGCGACTTTCGACAACTACAAGGTCGGAACTCTGCAAGGCCAGTTCATCGAAACCCAGCTCGACCTCAAAGACGGCAAAGGACCCTTCAACCTCGAACCCTTCGCAGGATCGCCCGATGACAACAACGCCAAGTTCTTCTTCGCCGGCGCTTGGGACGTCCTGAAGCCGTACATCGACTCCGGCCAGCTGGTTGTGCCGTCGGGCAAGGCGCCTGCATCTGATGACGACTGGCAGTCCATCGGCATCCAGGCCTGGGCCACCGCGACTGCGCAGTCCGAGATGCAGAACCGGTTGAATTCGTACTACTCCGGCGGTGCGAAGGTCGATGTCGTCCTCAGCCCCAACGATTCCCTGGCTTTGGGGATCGAGCAGGCCCTCCAGGGCGCGGGCTACACGGTCGGCTCCGACTGGCCGCTGATCACCGGGCAGGACGGCGACCTGGCGAACGTGAAGAACATGCTGGCCGGCATGCAGGCGATGACAGTGTGGAAAGACACCCGTACCCTGGGTGATCAGGTCTCGACGATGGTCGACCAAATCCTCACCGGCCAGGCAGTCGACACCAACGACACCACCAGCTACAACAATGGTGTCAAGAACGTTCCGTCGTACCTCTTGTCACCACAGGTGGTCACCGCGGACACCGTCCAAACTGATTTGATCGATTCCGGGTTCTACACCAAGGCGGACCTGGGTATCTCCTAGCCGTTGGAGCAGTACGCGGCGCCGCATCACGGATGTGGGAGGTTGCGCGATTGCCACAGCCTCCCACAGCGGTGTCTGACGAAGAGCGTGCTGCGACAACCCTCAGAGGGGCACTGAAAATACTGGGACCCCGGGCCGGGGAATCTTGGAGCAGAATCCTCGACCCGGGGCACTGGTTAACCTACTGACAGGGTAAGACACCATGGATGACCACATCTTGGAGATGCGGGGAATCACCAAGGAATTCCCCGGTGTGGTCGCCTTGCGTGATGTCACATTGACAGTACGGCGGGGGGAAGTCCACGCGATCTGCGGGGAGAACGGCGCGGGGAAATCGACGTTGATGAAGGTTCTGTCGGGTGTGCATCCGGCGGGGTCGTACACAGGAGACATTGTTTTTGAGAGACAGGTGTGTACGTTCCACTCCATCAGAGACTCCGAGAAACGCGGCATCGTCATCATCCATCAGGAACTGGCGCTCAGCCCGTACTTGTCTATTGCCGAAAATCTCTTTCTGGGAAACGAGCGGGCCAGGGCCGGTGTGATCGACTGGGGCGCGACGACCCGGCAGGCCCGCGAACTGCTGGCGCGGGTCGGGCTGGAGGAGAACACGGACACCCGGATCGCCGACATCGGGATCGGCAAACAGCAGTTGGTTGAGATCGCCAAGGCGCTGTCCAAGAACGTCAAACTGCTCATCCTCGACGAGCCGACGGCGGCGCTCAACGACGACGACTCCCAGAACCTGCTCGGGCTGATCCGCCAGCTCAAGAGCCAGGGAATCACCTGCATCATGATCTCCCACAAGCTCTCCGAGATCGAGCAGATCGCCGACACCACGACGATCATCCGCGACGGGCAGACCATCGAGAGCCTCGACATGGATGGGGATGGCGATCATTCGGAAGACCACATCATTCGCTGCATGGTGGGCCGCCCGCTGGAGAACCGCTTCCCGGAGCGCTGTGCCATCATCGGAGACGAAGTCCTGCGGATCGAGGACTGGACTGTGCATCATCCGCTCGACACCGGGCGCGAGATCGTTTCCGGGGCCTCGCTCAACGTCCGCCGCGGAGAGATCGTCGGTCTGGCCGGACTGATGGGGGCGGGCCGGACTGAACTGGCCATGAGCGTGTTCGGCAGGACGTACGGCGTGGGCATCTCCGGTCGGGTGTACAAGGACGGGCGCGAGATTCAGGTGCGTAC
>WREX01000156.1 GCA_009779115.1 Propionibacteriaceae bacterium | reverse complement strand
TTCATGGTCTGGTACATGGTGTCCGTTGTGGCGCCCATGCTGCAGAATGCCCAGGTTGTCGATAAGAACCAAGCCTTCTGGCTAGCGGCTATGCCTGGTCTCGCCGGTGGCATACTACGACTGGTCTGGATGTTCCTACCGCCCATCATGGGGACAAGGAACATGGTGCTGTGGTCGTCGGTGGCCCTGCTCGTCCCGATGATTGGTTGGATGTGGCTGTTGATGATGCCGCTGTCGACTCTCAACAACTCCTTCGCCTTGATGATGATCCTGGCCTTCCTCACTGGTATCGGAGGCGGTATCTTCTCCGGGTACATGCCCTCCACCTCGTACTTCTTCCCCAAGAGCAGGCAAGGTACGGCCCTGGGCCTCCAGGCTGGCTTGGGCAACTTCGGCGTGTCCGTCGTGCAGTTGCTCACCCCGATCCTGGTCGCCGTGACCATGTTCGGCGGATCGAAGGTGATCCCGAAGACCAAGGCCCCCAACGCCACGTTCTTGCAGACCCCTCCGGCCTTCATCATCGTCTTGCTGATCATCGCCATTGTCTTGTCGGCGATCTTCTTGAAGTCGGTTCCGATTCACGCGAACTTCCGCCAGCAGATCGACATTTTCGGCAACAAGCACACGTGGCTGATGACCGTGATCTACCTGCTGACCTTCGGATGCTTCTCCGGTCTGGCCGGCACGATGGCTCTGATGCTCAACCAGATGGTCCCCCATGTTCCGACGATCGCCTGGCTGGGCGGCACAACCATCGCCTTCCTCGGCGCCTTCACCGGGTCGATGTCCCGTGTCATCTGGGGCCCGCTGTGTGACAAGTTCGGCGGCGGAATCTGGACCTTGGTCGCCTCCATCGGTATCGGCATCTCCGCCATCATCGTCATTATCGCCCTCAAGGGCGCCACGATGATCCCGGTGGACCAGTTGGCCCAGGGACAGGTTGCCAAGTGCCAGGTGTCCTTGCCCTTGTTCCTCACCGGCATGCTCCTGCTCTTCTTCTTCGCCGGAGTCGGCAACGCCTCCACCTTCAAGCAGATGCCGATGATCTTCCCGCCGCGTCAAGCGGGCGGCGTGATCGGTTGGACGGCTGCCATCGCGGCTTTCGGCCCGTTCATCTTCTCGTTCACCATGAACACACTGTCGGGAACCTCGGGCAACTTCGGCCAGAAGATCATCCCGGTCTTCGTGGTCGTCGTGATCCTCGCTGCCATCTGCGCCGTCATCGACTGGTGGTTCTACACCCGGCGTGGCGCCGAGGCCAAGAGCTGACGAGCAGCGGCCCCGGGCTGACGCATCGCTGACACCTAACCAGAAGGAGGCATGATGCCATCTACGATCTCTCCGTTCGTCGCCGCCTTGCTGAGGGGGCGAGAACTCGTCACCACAGATGAGATCTCCGACGACGGCCGTACCATGGTCCAAAGGCGTGAGGACACCTGGGACCGGATGTACCGGGACAGGTACGCCCATGACAAGATCGTGCCCACCACCCATGGGGTGAACTGCACGGGATCGTGTTCGTGGAACGTGTATGTCGCAGATGGCCTGATCACCTGGGAGCATCAGAACACCAACTATCCGACGACGGGCGAGAACAGCCCCGAGTACGAACCGCGTGGATGCCCCAGGGGAGCCTCCTTCTCCTGGTACACCTATTCACCCTCGCGTGTGCGATATCCCTACGTCCGCGGAATCCTGCTCGACGCGTATCGCGCTCACCGCAGGCAAGGCAAAGACCCCGTGGAGGCATGGGGGGCGATTGTCTCGGATCCAGTGACCTCGAAAAATTACAAACTCGCCCGTGGCAAGGGCGGTTTTGTGCGTACGACCTGGGATGAGGCCCAAGAGATCCAGGCTGCCGCCCATGTCTACACCACCAAGACCTTTGGACCTGACCGGTGTGCGGGATTCACCCCCATACCGGCCATGTCCATGGTCTCCTTCTGCGCCGGAACGCGGTTTTTCGCTCTGATGGGCGGCACATTGCTCAGCTTCTATGACTGGTACTGCGACCTGCCTCCGGCCTCTCCGCAGATCTGGGGCGACCAAACAGACGTTCCCGAATCGGGCGACTGGTGGAACGCCGGATATCTGATCATGTGGGGGGCCAACCTGCCCATGACCCGGACTCCCGACGCCCACTTCATGACCGAAGTGCGCTACAAGGGAACTAAAGTTGTCTCCATCAGTCCTGACTATGCCGAATCGGTCAAGTTCGCCGACGACTGGCTGGCGCCCAACCCCGGCACCGACGGCGCACTGGCTCAGGCCATGGGCCATGTCATCTTGACCGAGTATTTCCGCCAGCGTCAGGTCGACTATTTCGAAAGTTATGTCCGCCAGTTCACCGACCTGCCCTTCTTGGTCACCCTGGTCAAGACCGGCGAAGGGCAGTACCGGCCCGACAAGTACCTCACGGCTGGTGACATTCCCTCGATGTCCGACCAGGCCAATGCGGCGTTCAAGCCTGTCATGCTGGACAAGGTCACCAACCGGCCTGTCGTGCCCAACGGCACGGTGGGGGACCGCTGGGGCGACGACGGGGTGGGCAAGTGGAACCTGGATCTCGGCGACATCGATCCCGTCCTGAGCCTGACCGAGATGGTCTCCTCCGGTGTGGAAGTGGTCTTGCCGCGATTCGACGTTCCCGGCGACCAGGGCGACATCATGGTCAGAGGCGTCCCCTCGGCCAGGGTGGGCGAGAAGTTGGTGACAACGGTCTTCGACCTGCTGATGGCCACGTACGGCGTGTCCCGTCCGAACATTCCGGGCAGTTGGCCGACGGGGTACGACGACGCCACTGGGGTGGGAACCCCAGCCTGGGCCGAACAGATCACCGGGGTCAAGGCCTCGACCATCATCCGGATCGCCCGGGAGTTCGCCGACAACTCCGAGGTCACCCAGGGGCGGTCGATGATCGTCCTGGGGGCCGGGACCAACCACTATTTCCACTCCGATATCATCTACCGCACCTTCATCGCCCTGCTCATGCTCACCGGCTGCCAGGGAGTCAACGGTGGCGGTTGGGCCCACTACGTCGGGCAGGAGAAGGCGCGTCCGGTCACCGGGCAGCAGCACATCGGCTTCGCTCTGGACTGGGCGCGGCCTCCGCGCCACCAAGCCTCCACGTCGTACTGGTACACCAACACCGACCAGTGGCGCTACGACTATTTCTCTGCTGGCGATATCTCCTCGCCGGCGGGCCCGGGCAAACTGGAAGGCCGCTCGATCATCGACTGCCACGCCCAGGCTGTGCGTTCAGGGTGGACCCCCGGGCATCCCGGCTTCAACCGCAACCCCTTGGACATCGCCGATGAGGCCAAGGCCGCGGGCATGGAGGTCGGGCCCTACATCATCAGCCAACTCAAAGACGGATCGCTGAAGTTCGCCGTCGAGGACCCCGACGACCCCGCCAACTTCCCGCGCTGTCTGACCTTGTGGCGGGCCAATCTGCTCGGCAACACGGCCAAGGGCAGCGAGTATTTCACCAAGCACCTGCTGGGCACCGAGAACGCGGTCTCCAGTCCTGAGACACCCCCCGAGCGGCGTCCCCAAGACGTGAAGTGGCGCGACGAGCCCGGAGTGGGCAAGCTCGACTTGGTCACCACGATCGACTTCCGCATGAACGGGTCGGCCCTGATGTCCGACATCGTGTTGCCGGCGGCGACCTGGTACGAGAAACACGACATCTCCACCACGGATATGCACCCCTTCATCCATGCCTTCAACCCCGCCATCGCGCCCCCGTGGCAGGCTCGTACGGACTGGGACACGTTCAACGGCTTGGCCGACAAGTTCTCCGAACTGGCGAAGACCCACCTGGGCACCCGCACCGATGTCGCGCCGATCCCGATGATCACCGACACCCCCGACGAATTGTCCGTCCCCCATGGGATCGTCAAGGACTGGAAGAAGGGCGAGTGCGAGCCGATCCCCGGTGTCACGATGCCCAAGCTCGTGGTCCAGGAGCGCGACTTCACCGCCATCGGTGTGAAGTACAGGACCCTTGGCCCGCTGATCTCGACCCTCGGCACGTCCACCAAGGGTGTCACCGCTTCCGGAGACGACCCGGTGGAGTTCCTGTCGGGCCGCAATGGGGTATGCCAGGACGGACCCTTCGCGGGACGCCCCCTGCTGGACACCGACACGAAGATGGCTGAAGCGATCTTGTCGCTGTCGGGAGTCACCAACGGTCACCAGGCCGTTGTCGGTTTCCAGGCTTTGGAGAAGCGCACCGGCCAGAAACTGACCGATCTGGTCGGTGAGAACGCCGACCGCCGGATCACCTTCGCCGACACCCAGGCCGGACCGGTGCCGGTCTTCACCAGTCCGGAATGGTCGGGCGTCGAAACGGGGGGACGGCGTTATTCGCCCTTCTGTATCAATGTGGAACGCCTGCGTCCCTGGTCAACCGTCTCCGGTCGCCAACAGTTCTTTGTCGATCACGACTGGATGGCCGAGATGGGGGAGTTGCTGCCCGTCTATCGCCCGCCGCTGGACATCGCCAACTATGTCAGCGGTGGCAACATCGGTGTGGGAGTACGCGTG
>WREX01000155.1 GCA_009779115.1 Propionibacteriaceae bacterium | reverse complement strand
GTGGTCTGCTCGGACCTTCCTCTCTACTGTGCCATGACCCGCCCTGCACAGGCATTGGGGCATGCCACCGAATCCGACCCTGGGGATAACCCCACCTCGTCTTGGGCAGACGCGATCACAGGAAATGCCCGAATGCACCGATCCACGAGCCAGCGTGCCTCCATAGGGTCGCGGAGCAGCCATGGATCGGTGTATTCGGGATATGGCTCAGACGCGGTCGGACGCTCGTCCGTGAAACTCATCCATGCCATGATTGATGCCGAAGAAATCAGCAAGCTGGTCCATCCAGTCTGGGGGGAGCAGTCGCAGCAGAGGCATCGAATTAACGAACCAGGGCATAACCAGCACCGCCCTTCCCGACTCAATCCCGTCCAGTGTCGCGATTGCCACCGTCGCCGGCGGCAAGATGGGCAGCAAGGCCGGGAACCGAGTGGTGACCCCGGAGAACATGCCCGTACTCATGTAGTAGGGGGCGACAATCAGCGTGCTGACATGGGAAGACTGTTGGCGTAACTCATTGCGCAGAGCCTCGTTGAATCCGAAGGCTCCGAACTTGCTGGCTGAGTAGTCCGTCATCTTGGCCGGTCCCACGAGTCCAGCCGCGCTGGAGATCGTGACGATTCGGCCATGGTCGCGTTCCATCATGCCAGGCAGGAAGGCCCGGGTCACCCAGAACAGAGAATGGAGGTTCACCTGAAGGGTGCGCTCGATTGAAGCTGGACTGTTGTCCAGTAACGTCCGGCCTGATACGACACCAGCATTGTTGATGAGGATGTCGATGGGACCGGTTTGCTCGGCCATCCGCGTCACTGCTGCCTGGTCTGTCACATCGACGGCCATCGCCCGGGCCTGACACCCGCGGTTCTCAATGATGGACACGCTCGCCTGGGCTCGTTGTTCGGACAGGTCCCAGATGACCACCTCCTGTGCTCCCCGCTGAGCCGCTCCACAGGCCAGCAATCGTCCAAGACCGGACCCTCCTCCAGTAACCAGGACTCTGGCGTTCGAGAATGACAGCGTCTGTTTCATGGCAACCTCCTTGTGCTGGGATCTCGCAGCCGACGCTTGGCAGCTTCCCCGTTACCTGGAATCTACCGCACGCATTCCCCGGCGTCCACGACTAGGCTAAGACGCGTAGTTCGCGCGAAACCGGAAGGGGGCGGCATGGAAAGAGGACGGTTGCGGATTCTCCTGGGCGCCGCTCCCGGAGTGGGCAAGACGTACGCGATGCTCGACGAGGGCCGGACCCTGAAAGAGGCGGGCAAGGATGTCGTGGTCGCCCTGGTCGAGACCCATGGCCGTCCGGCGACCACAGCGATGACCGAGGGTCTGGAGATCCTCCCGCGTCAGGCTGTGACCCACCGCGGTGTCGAACTGACGGAGATGGACGTGGACGCCGTTATCGCCCGTGACCCTGATGTCGCCCTGGTCGACGAACTCGCGCACACCAATGCTCCCGGTTCGCGCCACGAGAAACGATGGGAGGATGTGGGGGAGATTCTCGACGCGGGGATCGACGTCATCGCCACGGTCAACATTCAGCACATCGAATCTCTCAACGACGTGGTCCAACACATCACCGGTGTGGTTCAGCACGAGACCATCCCCGACGGGATTGTGCGCCAGGCCGACCAGGTGGAGATCGTCGACCTCACACCCGAAGCCCTGCGCGACCGCTTGTCAGCCGGCCATGTGTATACCGCAGAGCGCATCGACGCGGCGCTGTCCAATTATTTCCGGGTGGGCAATCTCACCGCCTTGAGGGAACTGGCATTGTTGTGGGTCGCTGACGAAGTCGATCTGGCACTGAAGAACTACCGTACCCAACACGGGATCGCAGACGCGTGGGAAGCCCGCGAGCGGGTTGTGGTGGCACTGACTGGCGGATCGTCCGGAGATACGTTGCTGCGTCGCGGAGCCCGGATCGCGGCTCGGTCGGGCGGGGGAGAACTGCTGGCGGTCCACGTCGTCACCCAGGACGGGCTGAGGTCCTCGACTCCGGCCATGCGTGCCAGCAACCGCTTGCTGGTCGAACACCTCGGAGGCAGTTATCACGAGGTCGTCGGTGACGATATCCCGCAGGCGCTGGTGGATTTCGCCAAGGCGGTCAACGCGACCCAACTGGTGCTCGGGGCCCCTCGCAGGTCCTGGTTCTCGGGTCTGTTGCCCGGGAGGGACGTCGGTGCGACAGTCATCCGTGAGTCGGAGAGCATCGACATCCACATTGTCAACACGACGCTGCCCAAGAGGCACCACATCCTGTTCCGGCGCGGCGCGGTGAGTTTACAACGCCGCCTGGCCGGATTTCTGATCGCTCTGATTGGCGGTCCAGTCTTGACGTGGGTGCTGTCCACGATCCCCGGCGTGGAGAGCATCACCACCGACGTCCTCGCCTTCCAGTTGCTCGCCGTCATCGCGGCTCTGGTTGGCGGCATCTGGGCGGCACTCTTCGCGGCCCTGTGGTCGGGCATTCTGCTGAACTATTACTTCATCCCGCCACTTCACAACATGACTATTCACTCCACTTCCGGAGTGGTCGCCGTGGTGCTCTATGCCATCGTCGCCGTCTTGGTCTCCCTGGTGGTCGACCGGGCGGCACGCCAGACCCGGATCACTCGCCGGATCGCGGCTGAATCCGAGATACTGGCAACGGTCGCCGGAAGCGTCATGCGCGGACAGGACGCTGCCCAGGCCATCGTGGACCGGATACAAGAAGCCTTTAATCTGGACAGTGTACGGCTGGTGAGTCAGGCCGGAGTCCTCGCCGATGTGGAGAAAACGCAGCCCATTGGTGGCTCCCAACGATCCACGCCGGACCTGGATTCCCCTGTGGAGATTTTCCCAGTGGGCGAGCGGGCACAGTTGGAGGTGCGCGGCCCAGGTCTGGCCGGGATGGAACGCAGGCTCATGGGCGTACTGCTGGCTCAACTCGACTCGGCTCTGGAGGCTGGCGACCTGGCCCGCACTGCGAGTGAGGTGGCGCCTCTGGCCGCGTCGGAGCGCATGCGTGCCACCCTGCTGGCGGCTCTGAGTCATGAATTACGCCGACCCTTGGCGACGGCGACTGAGGCGACAATGAAGCTTCGTTCCCTGGGAAGATTCGGTGCGCATGACCGGGTTGCGTTGTTGTCGATTGTCGACGAAAACCTGGCCGCATTGTCGGGGTTGATCAACGACCTGCTCGACACGAGCAAGTTGCGCGAAGGGGTTCTGGTCATCGATCGTGTGCCCGTCTCGACGGCTGAGGTGATCCACTCTGCTTTGAAGGAGGTGGGTGTCGATCCTGGACTGGTCGAACTTAATCTCGGCGCAGATGTGCCAGATGCCCTTGCTGACAAGGCACTTCTCAAACGTGTCGTGGTGAATCTTGTCCTGAACGCCTCGCGCTACGCTCCCGAGGGTACGAAGGTGAGGATCGCGACCAGCGCCTTCGCGGGCACAGTAGAAATCCGTGTGGCCGACCGGGGTCCTGGTGTTCCGCCCGAGCGCTGGGAGAGCATCTTCCGGCCGTTCGAACGCCAGGGTGACTTCGATGAGACGACCGGTCTCGGACTGGGGCTCAGCTTGTCGCGCGGATTCGTCGAAGGTATGGGTGGGACGCTGACCCCCGAGACCACGCCGGGCGGCGGACTGACCATGGTCATCGGGCTGGCGGCCGCAGGCGCGACCGAAGACGTGAGTCCTGTTGCCGCGTGACGGCACAGCATACTTCAGCGCGGTCACCAGGGCCACGCATGGTTGGTTTGTGGTCGCATTGTGGGTTCAGTTTTCACAGAGTTAGGATGCAGGGGCGGTGATGTAGAAAGGACGTGTCCATGCTGGATCTGGTCTTCGTGGTCGGCATCGTCATCCTGTTCGTCGGGATGGGTGCGTTCGGACGACTGGTGGCACGGCTGTGATCGTTGTCAATATTATCGGTGTGGTTATCGGGATCGCGGCGATGGTGTATCTGATTTTCGCGTTGGTCAAACCTGAGCGGTTCTGATGCAGTGGGTGTGGGCCATCACCTCGGTGGCGACGGTGGCAGTCGCGCTCATTCTCGTCTACCGTCCCCTAGGCGACTACATGGCGTGGGTCTTCACATCGACCAAGGACTGGAAGGTTGAGCGGGCGATCTACCGAATCATCGGTGTCGACCCCCGCAGCGAACAATCCTGGCAAGCGTACTTGCGGGCTATCATCGTCTTCTCCTGCGCCGGGATGCTCCTGTTGTACGCCATGCAGCGGTTGCAGCCGTGGCTGCCGTACTCCTTGGGACTGGGTCCCATCTCGCCAGATCTAGCCTTCAACACCGCCGCATCCTTCGTTGGAAACACCAATTGGCAAGCGTATTCGCCGGAGAACACCGTGGGATATACCGTGCAGATGGCAGGGCTGACCGTCCAGTGTTTTGTGTCGTCGGCCGTGGGCCTGGCGGTCGCGATTGCGCTCGTGAGGGGCCTGGCCCGCAAGGGGGCGACCACGATCGGCAACTTCTGGGTGGATCTCGTCCGGGCCAACCTGCGCATTTTGCTGCCACTGTCCGCGGTCGCGGCACTGGTCTTGATCGCGGGGGGTGTGATCCAGAACCTGACGGG
>WREX01000154.1 GCA_009779115.1 Propionibacteriaceae bacterium | reverse complement strand
GTGGTCATCGACGGCGGGAGCACCCTGCCGGAGACCTTCAGCGCCGTGGGTGTGTGAGGACGAGGGCTGGTCGTGACGCGGCTTGGATTCATCCTCAACCCGGTTGCGGGTATCGGAGGCAAGGTTGGTTTGAAGGGCAGCGACGGCGCCGACACCGTCGCTTCAGCCCTCAGCCTGGGCGCCAAGCCTGAGAGCGCCCTCAAGGCTCAGATCGCGCTGACGGTGGTGCGTGACAGCGGCGAGGACGTGGAGATTCTCACCTATCCGGGCGACATGGGCGAGGACCTGGCCCGGCAGTGCGGCTTCGACGTGTCGGTCATCGGCACCCTTGAACCGGGTCTGACGACCGCGTCGGACACGATCCACGCGGCCCGGGACATGGCCGAGGCCGGAGTCGACCTGCTGCTGTTCGCCGGAGGCGATGGCACGGCGCGGAACGTGATGGATGCGGTGGGGATGTCGATCCCCGTGGTGGGGATTCCTGCCGGTTGCAAGATTCATTCAGCGGTGTACGCGATCAACCCCCGTACTGCTGGAGAACTGGTCGTGGAATATGTGCGCGGCAAGGTTCCGACGTCTCGCGAGGCCGAGGTGATGGACATCGACGAGGACCTGTTCCGGCGCAATGTCCTCGACGCGCGGCTCTACGGGTATCTGAAAGTGCCCTACAAACGCCAGTTGGTTCAGAACATGAAGAGCGGGCGCGGGATCGACGAGCAGGGGTCGATCGCGGCGGTGGCCGACTATGTGGCGGACACGCTGGTCGCCGACACCTTGTACATCATGGGGTCAGGGTCCACCCTGCGGTCGGTCATGGATCGGCTGGGACTGGCAAATACCCTTCTCGGAGTGGATTTGGTCTACAATCGCGAGGTCGTGGGCTCCGACGTGACCGAATCAGACATCTTGGCTGCCTTGGAAAAGTACGGGCCCGCGAAGGTCGTGGTCACCGTGATCGGCGGGCAGGGGTACGTCTTCGGGCGGGGCAACCAACAGATCAGCGGGGAGGTCCTGAGCCGCGTCGGCAAGGACAATGTCATGATTGTGGCGTCTGAGGACAAGATGTTGTCGCTGATGGGGCAGAAGCTCTATGTGGACACCGGTTCGCAGACAGTCAACGCGATGATGCGGGGCTACTACCGGATCATCACAGGTTATGGTCGTTCCGTCGTCTTCCAGATGACGGACTGAAAGGATCGAGACATCATGGATAAACCTAACCCCAAATCCACCGATCCTCGGGGTTGTATCGATGTGGCCGAGGTCCGGGCAACGGCGGACCGGGCCCTGTCAGAGTTATTGGACATACTGGACTATCCAGCCGGGAGCGTGTTCGTCCTCGGCTGCAGCACCAGTGAGATTTGCGGAGGAAAGATCGGCACGGCGTCCAACGAGGAGATCGGGCAGGCGGTCGTGGAGACTTTCCGGGCACGACTGGACAAGGCTGGTTTCGCGTTGGCGGTCCAGTGTTGCGAGCACCTGAACCGGGCTCTGGTCGTGGAGGCCGACGTGGCCGCGCGGCTGGGGCTCGAAGTGGTGAGCGTGATTCCGGCCCTGCATGCCGGTGGGGCCTGTGCGCTGGCGGCGTACCGGCAATGCGACCATCCCGTGCTCGTCGAGTTCGTGACCGGTGTGGCCGGGATGGACATCGGCGACACCTTCATCGGAATGCACATCAAGCACGTGGCTGTGCCCGTCCGCCTGAGTGTGACATCCATCGGGGCAGCCCACGTGACCGCGGTCCGCAGCCGGCCCAAACTCATCGGCGGTGAACGGGCGAGGTACGCCTTGTGAGCCGCACTGACAACCAGCATTAAGGAGACACACATGCGTGTGAACGATCGGCATGTCTCGTTCTATTACGAGAGCGACACCGACATCGGCGCCATCGAAATCGACAAGAAGACCACAGCCTTGCTAATTGTCGATATGCAGCACTTTTTCGTGACACGGCCCGTCTTGAACAATCCCACCAAACGGGAATTGGCCGACGCCCAGCGGTGGGAACAGTTCTACCAGGCCATCGACGATTGGGTCGTGCCGAACAACCAGCGCATCCTCGACGCCTTCCGCAGCCGCGGCATGGAGGTGCTGCACGCCAAGATCCAATGCCAGAAGCGCAACGGAGCCGATCGTTCCCTCGACCACAAGGCCACAGGGTTCAACGAACTGCTGTTGCGTGCCGGTGATCCGCTGACCGACATCGTCCCCCAGCTCGCCCCCGCCGACGATGAGATCGTCATCACCAAGACGACGGACAACGCGGTGGCCGGTTCCCCGATCCGGCTCTGGCTACGCAACATGGGCATCGACACGGTGGTCGTCACGGGCGTACTGCTGGATCAATGCGTGTCAGGAACAGTACGCGGCCTGGCCGACGAGAGTTTCAACGTCTGGTTGGTCGAAGACGCGTCGCGAGCTGCCACCCAGCAGATCCACGACGCCGAACTGGCGATATTAAACAACATCTACTGTCACGTTATCAACACTGAGGAACTGCTCGCAGCATTGTAAGGCAGGCTGTGGTGCCGGGCGAGCATCAATCGTGATGGGATTCGGTTGCCTGAGGTGACAGCTTGCATCCCAGCGGATGGAGCCGACTGCGCGGGAACGAGTGTTCGGCTGAAGGATCCTGACACTTCGGAAGGTTTCTGACTCGCTGAGAACGTCAAGCCCGCACACCCACACCCGAGAGGAGATAGAGTCTCTGGTGATGAGTGACGATGCCGATCGTGCTGCCGTGAAGCCCGAACATCCGGCGACCCCTCCCCGACCCTGGCTGCGTACTGCGCTGCGCTGGGTGGCCGGGTTGGCGATCTATGCCGTGGTGCTGATCGTGGTGGTGGCCCTGGTGCGTACCTTCCTCGTCCAGCCGTTCATGGTTCCGTCGGGATCCATGCAGAACACCCTCCAGGTCGACGACACGATTCTGGTCTGGAAACCGGCCCAACCCCAGCGCGGCGAGATCGTGGTTTTCCGCAATGACCTCAACTGGTCGCTCCCGGCATCGCCACCGGCGTCAAGTTGGCGACAATTCTTGTCCTGGGTGGGCATTCTCGCCCCCATCCACGACGAATACCTGGTCAAACGGCTGATCGGCCTGCCCGGAGATCATGTCACCTGCTGCGACGCGTCGGGAAGGATCACGGTCAACGGCCAACCGCTGGACGAGTCGTTGTACCTCACGTTCGTCAACCCGACCCTGGCGCTGACCCCGTTCAATGTCATCGTCCCCCAAGGCCGCATCCTCGTCCTCGGCGACCACCGTGACACTTCAGCAGACTCCCGAGCCCACATGTGTTCCGGCACGACACCCACACCTGACTTAGCCTTTCCCCCGATCTCCTCGATCCAGGGTACGGCCTTTGCAATCGTCAGCCCGCGATCACGAATGGAGTTGCTGAACATCCCGTCCACGTTTGCGAACGTGCCGGCCTCGACGGCGATGGCACCGCCCCCAGACACACGCCAATGGACGTGTTGAATCAAACGATGTCTGTGTTGCCAGTCAGTCAGAAGACCGGTGAACCATACGATCGTTTGATTCGACAATGTTGGTTGTTGCCATTGAGCCGGTAAATGGCCTCGACGCGCCTTCCCCACTTGGCGGCGATGATCTCATCCGGCGGAGGAATCCCGTTGGCGGTCTACGAGTACTGGTGTTCCTCCCAACTCGACTCTGTGATGTTGCCCCACGCAACGTCATCCACATGAGTTTGACCCCAGATTCGGACACTCGACTCACTCAGGAGGGTGTCCGAATTTGGGGTCAATTATAAGGTGGGAAGACGGGACTATTAGATCATGTTTGCTTTGTCGCTTTTCGGCGGAGAATGATTCCAGTAATCGCGAATATTGATGCTAGGAATAGATATCCAACCACGATAAGTCCCTCCTGCGTCCTAAGGGGAATGGTATCCATCACGGAGTCGGGGTTGTAGCCGCGCCAACGAATCACCATCTCCACCACCATCCAGCCGACACTCACAAACGAGGCGCCGATACAGACATTGCCCATGATGGTGAGGGGCTTCGACACCTTGCTTCCAGACATCTGAATCAAACGATGTCTGTGTTGCCAGTCAGCCGGTGATAGGCCTCGACGTAGCGATCCCTGGTGGCGGCGATGATCTCATCTGGCAGTGGGGGGGGCGGGGTTGTCCCGTTCTTGTCCCAGCCGGATTCGTTGGCCAGCCAATCGCGGACGAACTGCTTGTCGAAACTGGGGACCTGCTGACCTGGAACGTAATGAGCCTTGTCCCAGAACCGCGACGAGTCCGGCGTCAGCACCTCGTCGGCGAGCACGATCGTACCGTCTGAGCGGCGTCCGAACTCGAACTTGGTGTCGGCCAGGATGATGCCCCGGGCTTCGGCGATCCCCGAGGCCCGCACGAACACGTTCAACGTCAGGTCACGCAGGGCTTCGGCGGTCTCGTCGCCGACCAGATCGACCAGTTGAGCGTACGAAATATTCTCGTCGTGCTGCCCGATGTCAGCCTTGGTGGACGGGGTGAAGATCGGCTCCGGAAGCCTGTCCGCGTGGCGCAACCCCGCCGGAAGGGGAATCCCGGTCACGGTCTGC
>WREX01000153.1 GCA_009779115.1 Propionibacteriaceae bacterium | reverse complement strand
GATCGCCCGTACTACTCGTGGCCTGGGCAACGATGTCTTGCTGGAGCGTTGCTGCTTCAGGGATGAACGTCGCCAAAGCAGGATAGTGGTAGCTGACCCCGTCCATGTAGCGCCAGCCCTCTGTGCCCGCCGCACCCTGCGCGGCCACCTGGCGGATGAAATCATAATTGGCGATGTGGTCACCGGCTGGAGCCGTCGAACCCGCGATCACGATCGCATCGGGATCGGCTGCTTTGACACCCTGGTACGCGGCTTTGAGGATCTTGTAGTACGTCGCAGGGCTGGTGTCACCGCTCCCAGCCGCGTTGAACTCATCCCAGACTTCGTAGTCATGGGTGATGCCCTTGTACTGCTCGGCGGTTTGTTGGGCATAGTTCTGGAAAGCCGTCAGCCAGGCGTCACTATATCTATCCGGGTACACTGCATCGTTGTTCAGTCCCAGGACGATGAGGGGCGCTTGGCCGCACCTGACGGCGTCGTTGAGAGAAGAAGTGGTCGTGAAATTATACGCACCGGGGGTGGTCTCCACAACATCCCAGGGGACCACCATACGAGCTGCCGTGACTCCCGTCCCACGGCACAACTGGAGCATACCGAAGTAGCCGAGGTTGTAGTCGTCCCCGGTGTTGGCACCTAATCCTGTGAATGTCGGGTCCACGCCCGTCAGGCTTTGGAGCACACCCAAACGATAGGTCTGGGTATCCTCGATGGCGTCACCGACCTTGGCGCTGGCGACGAAGGTGTACGACCCGTTGGGCAACATACCGATCGTGTATCCAAAACCCTTGGTCTGGCCTACGCCAGCAGCCACACTGCCCCCATCGCTGCTGGTGAACACTGCGGCTCCGTCCTGGTTGGTGACTGCCAGGTTCACGGTGACATCTTGGACAGCGCTTGTTTGGTTAGTGACAGTCACGTTGTACCCAATATGGTCCTCTGAGGTGGTGACCGGGGTGAACAAGGGGAAATAATAGCCAAGAGGGGCCAAGACCGATGCTTGCGTAGTCACGGTGACAGTTTGAGCCCCGGGTCCGGTGCCGTCATCCGCGACGGCGTATTGCCCCTGCGTCACCATCCCAAAGACAAGGACAAGTGCTGCGAGAAAACCGACTGATGCTGGCCCAGCCTGGCGCGATCTGACGGTAAAACAACGTATCTTACTCATGAAACCCTCCCAAGTCGCACGAACAAAGGTTCATGCCCCATGGCCAATCCAATGGCCCACGGCAACGTGCGCCTGATTGTCTGCGAAAATGACCGCATTACGCCCCCCGATCATTAAGAAAGGAAGCATGTTTCACGATGCCCGTTGCTATCATAGCCTGACAACTAACCACTGCCAAGCATCATTGATGGGACTCAAGTCCCAGGGGCACGGCTCCACGAACGCACCATGTCGGTCCACTTCATCGTACCCGGCCCGACTAGGATGGCAGGATGAACACAGGAAAACAGCTTGCGGTAGCTAAAATGCGGGCGGCGGGAGTGGGTGCCACCGCCATTGCTATTTTCGCCGATTACTGGGACCAACTCGCTTCCGGCGCGACCGGTGTGATCCCCGAGGCGAGCATTTCTCCCATGGCAACACCTGACACGATCACCAATCTCGACTCCGCGACGCCCCAGGACCGCGAGGCCCTCTCCCGCACCGCGATCATCAAACTCAACGGCGGGCTGGGGACATCCATGGGCTTGGACAAGGCGAAAACCCTCCTGCCCGTCCGCGATGGCCTGACCTTCTTGGACATCATCGTGCGTCAGGTGCAGTGGGCGAGGCAGCAGTACGACATCAAACTGCCCCTGGTTTTCCTGCACTCCTTCTCGACCCGCGCCGATGTCCTGGAAGCCCTGGAAGCCTATCCCGACCTCACAGTCGACGACCTGCCCCTAGACATGATGCAATCCGAGGAACCCAAGTTGCTGCGCTCGGATCTCACCCCGGTCAGCTGGCCCGCCAACCCCGTGCTGGAATGGTGCCCGCCCGGACACGGCGACCTCTACCCCACACTGCTGGATTCCGGCATCCTCGACGCCCTGATCGACGCCGGATTCCAGTACGCCAGTGTGTCCAACTCCGACAACCTCGGCGCTGCCCCTTCACCGGCATTGGCCGGATGGTTCGCGCGCACGGGCGCGCCATTCGCCACCGAGATCACCCGGCGTACTCCGATGGATGTCAAGGGAGGCCACATCGCGGTCCGCCGGTCGGACGGGCGACTCATCCTGCGCGAATCGGCCCAGACCCTGCCCGGCGAGATGACGTATTTCACCGACCCCGCGATCCATCCGTACGCCCACTGCAACAACCTCTGGTTCGATCTGGCCGCCCTGCGCGCCAAACTCGATGCAACCAGTGGCGTGCTGAAACTACCCTTGATTCGCAACGCCAAGGTGGTCGATCCGGCTGATCCGGCCAGCCCGCCGGTGTTCCAGATCGAATCTGCTATGGGGGCCGCCATCGAATCCTTCGAGGGTGCGACCGCCATCGCCGTGCCCCGTTCCCGATTTCTCCCCGTGAAAACGACCAATGAACTCACCCTGCTGCGCTCCGATGTCTTCGAATTCGGCGAAGACTTCATCCCCCGAGCCACAGTCTCTCCCCTGCCCGTCATCACCCTCAGCCCCGCATATTCCACTATTTCCGCTTATGAACAGCGGATACCGTACCCGATGTTTCTGCGAGGCACCCGAACCTTCACCGTCGATGGCGACTGGAGTTTCGGAACCACCGTCCGCGTCATTGGTGACGTCCACCTACCCGACGACGGCGGCGCCATCAGGGGCGGATCCGTTCTCAGCGGATAGGGCGCACGAAGCCGCGCACAGCCGGACGTACATCAGGGGGGTATCACCGGCAGCGTAGACTAATCCAATGCAGTTGTTCGGTAGTAGCACCGTGAAAGACAGGTCCGCGCATGTTTTCCGCAGCTTGGCTGTGGGGATCATGGCCTCACTGTTACTCATCTTCGTACCCGTGGCGCCGGCCCATGCGGCTCCTGGGGACCCTTTGGGATCGGACTCGGTCCTGGTGTCGGGATGGCTCGCCCGCACCCTGGCGGCCACCAACAATCTGGCTCTGACACCGACGGGCGACACGGACTATGCCAGCACGGCCTATGCTCTGATCGGACTGCGGGCCGCGGGCCAAGCCGGGGACCAGGTCATTTCCTCCGCTCTCGCGATGGCCTCCTCGGGCGACGCCTTCATCGGGGACCCCAGCCAGACCGGGCAGAAGGCCAGCGCCATCTCGCTGATGATTCTCGCCCTGATCGCCGGCAACCAGGATCCGACCGAGTACGCCGGGTCCTCTGGCACCCGCAACCTGTACACAGATCTGGAGTCGGACATCCATGACGACGGCTCCATCGGCGACAGCCCGAGTGCGTACTCCCAGGCTTTCGCCATCCTTGCCTTGCTGTCCTCGCCCGACGGGGTTCCTGATCCTGTGCTGCACTGGCTGGAGCAACAGCCGTGCACCAATGTCTCTTCCCCTGGCTACGGCGGCTATGGGTTCTCCGGTCCTGGGAGTTGTTCGGATGTTGACCCCGATTCGACGGCGATGGCTGTCATCGCCCTCATCGCGGCCGGGGTGTCCGCCGACACCGTCTCGTCTTCCGGCACGTACTTGCTGTCTGTCCAGGATTCCTCGGGAGGCTTCACATCCCCCATGTCGTCGGTGAACGCCAACACCACTGGGCTAGCCGTCGCCGCCCTCAACGCCATCGGCGGAATGCCCGCCGACAAGATCAATCGGGCCACAGCGTACCTCGATTCCCTGGTGTACACCTGCGATCTGGCCGGTGACACGGGAACCTCCCCGGTTGTGGGGGCCATGGCCTATGACTCCGGGTCTCGCGCCTCCAACCAGATCAACCCGCTTGCCCCCGATGTCCAGGCCTCCCTTTTCCAGGCCAGCGCCCAGGGCATCTTCGGGTTCGTCGAAAACATCACCGTCCCGACCAACTACGAGCCACCCCGCAGTGCGACCCCTGACATTGCTTCTTCCTGCTCCACCGGCACCGAAGCACCCCCGGCCCCGCCCTCCCATGGCATAGCAGCCGGATGGTGGTGGGCCATCGGCGGCGTCGTAGTCTTGGCGGCTGTGGTCGTCCTCGGCTGGAGGCTGATCGTCATCCGCCGCAAGACTGAGCAGTCGCCCGAGCATCCTGACAAGCAAGTACGCCCACCACTTCCCGATTGAGGAAGGGCGGGCGTACTCGTCTAAGAGGCTGTCGGGGCAAGGGCCTACGTCAGGACTGTGGTGAACGACTCCTCCAGCATACGGCTGATGCCATTGATGCCACGGCCCAGTTGGTCGGCGGTCCAGATGGTGGTGGGGCGATCGCGATGGGCGGTGTAGCCGTCCGCGAACACCTCGTTACGGTTGCCTGACGGATCCCAGTAGTAGATCGTCTTGCCGCGCGTGATGTTGTGCTGGGTCGGACCCATGTCGATCGGCACTTCATCCATGGCCATGATCTGGCCGGCGTGGAGGATGGCGTCCCAGCTTTCCAACTGGAAGGCCAGGTGATGCAACTTGGCGTCGAAGCCTTCTCCGCCGATCAGGGCGATGTCGTGACCGCGGTTG
>WREX01000152.1 GCA_009779115.1 Propionibacteriaceae bacterium | reverse complement strand
TACTGTCGACCACTGCACTGTCAACCTGCTCCATACCCTCGATGTCGAGTCCGGTGCTGGTCTGGACCACTTCCGCCAGTTCCTGCTCGTCGGCGGTCGTCGTACCCCCGCGCGTGCGCAGCAGAGGATTGAGCACATCATTCAGTGACTCGCCGATCAGCGTCACACCGAGGACAATCAAGACGATGGCCAGCCCCGGAAAGACCGCGGTCCACCAAATCCCGTTGGTGATGTCGGAACGGGCCTTGTTCAGGTCGTACCCCCATTCAGCGGCCGAGTTCGGCTCGATGCCGAAGCCGAGGAAGCCCAACCCCGCCAGGGTCAGGATCGCCTCGGAGGCGTTGAGAGTCATCAGAATGGGGATGGACTGGCTGACATTGGGCAGGACATGCCCGAACATGATCCGGCCTGGACGCGCACCCGCCACGCGCGCGGCGTCCACGTACGGCTCCACCTTGGCTGCCATCGTCGCGTTGCGGGTGACGCGGAAATACTGGGGAACGAAGATAACGGTGATCGCAATGGCAGCGGACAGGATCCCCGTCAGCGCCCCCGAGCGGCCCTGGGAAACCATGATCGACACGACGATGGCCAGCAGCAGTGACGGGAAGGCGTACAAAGCGTCCGTGATGAGCACCAGGACGCGGTCCAGCCAACCGGCGATGTACCCGGAGACCAGCCCCAGCGGCACGCCGATGATCAGTGAGAATGCCACCGCCAAGAGGATGACCTCGACCGCTGTCCGTGCGCCATAGATGATCCGGGACAGGACGTCGAAACTACCCACGGTGGTGCCCAGAGGATGGGCCCACGACATGGGCAGTTGACTATCGGAGGTGTCATGGAAACCGTACGGCGCCAGCCATGGGGCGAAGATGGCCACCAGGACAAACGCAGCCACGATAAAGATCCCCACCAGGAGCATGCCCCTCTGCAAACCATGCGTGGACCGGATCAGAGCCACCCCCGGAATCCTAGTTTTCCGGTGGCCAGAGCCAGTGCTGGGGGTATTCGTTGCTCCAAACTGAGCATTCTCAAGCGCGAAAGCAGACATCAATACCTCACTCTCGGATCGACGAGTGCGTTGATGGCGTCAATCAGGAAAGAGGCCACGGAGACAACCACCGCAATGGCGGTCACGATCCCCTGGACGGCGACGAAATCACGATTCACCAAGTATTTGCTGAGCCAATAGCCCAGTCCTTGCCATTCGAAGGTCGTCTCGGTCAGGATCGCACCTCCGAGCATCAGGGCGATTTGCATGCCCATGACCGTGACCACTGGGATCAAGGCGTTGCGGAAGGCATGCTTGGAGACAACCTTCTTTTCCACTACTCCTCTGGCCCGAGCCGAGGTCACGAAGTCAGCGCGCAGGGTTTGGAGCAGATTGATCCGGATGAGCCGGATGAAGACTCCGGCGGTCAGCAACCCCAGAGTCACTCCTGGCAAGATGGCATGGAGGAGCACATCTTTGATCACCGACCAGTCGCCGTACTCCAAAGCGTTGATGAGATAGATATGTGTGTTGGTCTGAACCCCCTTCTCCAGCGTCACCTGAACCGACGGTGAGGCCCGTCCCGAGATGGGCAGCCACTTCAACCAGACAGAGAAGACAAGTTTGAGCAGCACGGCGACGAAGAAGACCGGAGCGGCATAAAAAAGTACGGCAAAGGAGCGGATGGCGATGTCGGCGCCTTTGTTGTACTTTCGGGCCGCCAGCCGTCCCAGCGGGATACCTACGGCGAAGGCGACGATCAAGGCCCAGAAAACCAGTTCAACTGTTGCCGGGCCATAGCGAAAAACAATCGACGTCACAGACTGGTGGTCCCCGGTTGTGCCGAAGTCCCCATGTAGGATGCCCCACAGGTATCGCCCGTACTGCTCCAGGATCGGGTCGTTGTAACCAGCAGCTTGTTTGCGGGCCTCGATCTCCGCAGGAGGCAGCCTGCCCCCCATCGCGGCGGTGATCGGATCGCCGGTGACACGCATGATGAAGAACACCACCGTGACGAGGATCCAGACAGTCGGAACGATCAAGACTAGACGCAGCAAGAGATATTTAGCCAGCGCCTTGCGCGAACTGACTGCCTTAGCCATGATCACCTTCCTCATTCTGCGATCTAGTAACAGCGAATCGCCGCACAATACTCGTTATCGTGGTCATACGGCCAGGACGCAACATGAACGCTGCGTCCTGGCCGTCGACGATTCCACAGAATCAGGACTTGCCGATGGTGGAGAAGTGGAGGTTCTCGTCCACGCCAAGCACGATTCCTGAGATATTGGTACGCGAGAAGGCCCATTGCGAACCCTGCAGTAAGGGCAGAGTGGGCAGATACTTCTGTGCCAGAGTGGTTTGGATGTCTTGAATCTGCTGCGTCCGCTTGGCTGGGTCGGTCTCGCTGACTTCCTGCGTGATCGCCTGGTCCATATCGGGCTGGCTGAAGTGGTTACTGAGGAAGTTGTCCGTCTTGAAGAACGGCGTCAAGTAGTTGTCAGGATCAGGGAAGTCCGGGAACCATCCGAGCTGGAAGATCGGGTAGGCGTCGAGGACACGCTCCTTGCTGTAGGTTCCCCACTCCGTCGACTGCAAGTTGACACTAAACAGGCCAGTGGCTTCCAGTTGCTGCTTGATAAGTCCGTACTCCTGGTCCGAGCTGTTTCCATAGTGATCGGGGTTGTACTGGATATTCAAGGTGAGCGGCGTGGCCACCCCGGCGTCGGACAGGTACTTCGCAGCCTTGTCCTTATCCGGTGAGGTGCCGTAGGCGTCGCACACAGCACTGTTGGCGCCGGCGAAACCGTCGGGGATGAACGAGCACAGCGGAGTGTACTGGCCCTTGTAGACCTGTTTCGACAAGGCATCACGGTCGACCGACGCGGCCATAGCCTGGCGGATGGCGAACTTCTGTTCGTCAGTGTCGCCGGGCATGGTCTTCAGGTTGAAGACGATGTAACGAATCTCGCTGCCAGTGGCCGTCCATACGTGAACCGACGAATCGTTCTGCAACGACTGGATATCGGTCGGGGTGAGCGAGCGATAAGCCACGTCGATGTCACCGTTGGAGATCGACAGCTTGAGGTTGGGGCCGTCGGTGAAAGTCTTCTGGGTGACGGAGGCGTTGACCGGCCTCGGCTGGGCGCCGATATACCCGGCGTACGGTGTGAACTCGACCGTGTCATTCTTCGTGTACGACGTAATCGTGTACGGGCCGGAGAACGCGTTAGCAGCGACGATATCCTCGTCGGCCATCACCGAATCGGCCGGGAAAACCTCCTCGTCCACGATCGGGCCGGCGCTGGTCGCCAGGACCTGGGCGAAAGTCTGATCATTGGCTTCCTTCAGATTGAAGTCGACTGTGCTGGGATCGGGTGCGTCCACGCTATCCAGATTGGCCAGCAGGGCATTCGGGCCCTTCGGGTCGGCGATCTTCATCACCCGGTCGAAGGTGAACTTGACATCAGAACTGGTCAAATCATGGCCATTGGCGAATGTGAGACCCTCACGCATCTTGCACTCGAAGACAGTCGGCTGGACGAACGAGCACGACTGGGCCGCATCCGGCTGAGCAGTCTTTTGGCCTGGGACGAAACTGTACAGGAACGAATAAACCTGGATTTCGACCGCCAACGATCCATGGTCGTACGAACCGGCTGGATCGAGGCTGACCACTGAATCCGTGGTGCCGACGATGATGTTCGCCGCGGCATTGGGACTCGGCGCGGTTCCGCCGGTGTTGTCAGTCGACCTGCCGCACCCGCTGAGAAGCGTCGTGGCGGCCAAGCCAACGGTGAACAGCCCGATAGCTGTCTTTCTGAATGCCATTGTGTGTGACTCCTTTTCCTTGTCTCCGCGAAGTCCCAGCGACCCAGCAGCGACCATGTATCGAGAGGAAAAGTGTACAATCCAGTCGGACAACAACAAGGGGAAGCCTGCTCTTTCCCCAGATTTGTTATCAAACTGTGACGCGTGTTTTGAATCTCAGATTGACTCCAATTTACTTACTTTTACCATTTGACAAGGTAATAGAGAGTCTCATAATCCGAGCAACTTCCCCCAGGAATGATCATCATCAGAACAACTAATATCACTTATCGTCACAATGATCGCGCCCCGGGCTGCTCATGGGGAGAAACCCGGGGCGCGTACGATCTTCACGCTTCTAGTCGTCGCGGTGACGGAAGGACCGATCGATGGCCGAGCAGACCGCTTTGAGCGAAGCGCTCACGATGGAGGCGTCGATGCCGACACCCCACCACACGACACCGTCAATTTCCGTCTCCACGTACGCCGCCGCCTGGGCGTCCCCGCCAGCCGACAATGCATGCTCGGCGTAATCCAAAACCGTGACGTGGTAGCCGACCTGGCTCAACGCGTCCACGAACGCGCTCACCGGGCCATTGCCTTCGCCCTCGATCTGCGACGCAGTGCCACGGGAGTTCACCACGGCTTGGATCTCGTAGTGCCCGTCCGCACTGGTCACCTTGGAGGTCTGCAGGGAGATCGGCGTCGTCCCCGTCAGGTACTCATCGGTGAACAGCTGCATGATTTCCGCCGAGGTGACCTCTTTGCCGGTGGCGTCGGAATAACGCTGAACGGCCCGGGAGAAGTCCAGTTGCAGGCGTCGCGGCAGGTCGAAATGGTGGTCGGTTTTCATCAGGTA
>WREX01000151.1 GCA_009779115.1 Propionibacteriaceae bacterium | reverse complement strand
GAGTCACACACTTGACACAAGGACGAAAATGGCAGGCGAAACAGTTATTACCATCGTCGGTAACTTGACCGGCGATCCCGAGTTGCGGTTCACCCCTTCGGGGGCGGCCGTGGCCAACTTCACAGTGGCATCGACACCGAGAACATTCGACCGGATGACGAACGAATGGAAAGACGCTGATGCGATGTTCCTCAACTGCTCGGTGTGGCGCCAGGTCGCGGAAAACGTGGCCGAGTCGCTCACCAAGGGGATGAGGGTCATCGTCCAGGGTCGGCTGAAGTCCCGGTCGTACGAGACGCAGTCCGGCGAGCGGCGTACGGTCTTCGAAGTCGAGGTCGACGAAATCGGCCCGGCACTGAGGTACGCGACGGCGAAGGTGTCGCGCAATCCCTCGTCGGGGAACTACCAGTCCGGTGCTTCCGGTTCTGCCGGTTCCGCTGGATGGTCGGCTCCGGCCGAACCCCAAACCCCCGTGGCTGATCCCTGGGCATCTGCCCAGTCTGACGAGCCACCCTTCTGACGTCCCCGCCCCGGCGGGGTCTTGGCCTGGGCGCCCAGCGCGCCCAGACCCCGTGGCAGTTCGCCACACAACCCGGCCCTGATCGACAGGGCACACGGGGTCAGCCAGTCACCAGACTGTTGCCCCAGGCACATTCCGGCTTTCGCCGGGCTCAAGAAAGGGAGCACCACAATGGCCGCACGTAAGCCAATCATGAAGAAGAAGATCGTGCCGGTGAAGACGATTCACATCGGTCCGGTTGATTACAAGGATGTCGCTCTGTTGCGCAAGTTCATTTCTGACCGAGGCAAGATCCGTTCCCGTCGTGTGACGGGGTTGACGGTCCAAGACCAGCGCAAGGTCGCCCAGGCAATCAAGAATGCCCGCGAGGTGGCCTTGCTGCCGTACGCGACATCGGGCCGCTGAGAAGGAGAAAACGCCATGAAGCTCATCCTCACAACTGCTGTCGACAAGCTGGGCATCGCCGGTGACATTGTCGATGTCCGCCCGGGGTACGGGAGAAACTTCCTGCTGCCCCAGCGACGCGCGATCGCGTGGACCCGCGGTGCCGAAAAGCAGATCGCCGGGATCACCCGGGCACGCGACGCCCGTCAGATTCGCGGAATCGACCATGCCGGCGAGGTCCGGACCCAACTCGAAGGGTTGTCCGTCAAGGTCAAGGCCCGTGCGGGTGCTTCGGGCACGCTGTTCGGCGCGGTGACCCACGCTGGATTGGCACTGGCCGTGAAGGCCGCCGGTGGCCCAGCCATCGACAAGCGCAGCATCGAGGTGTCCAAGCCGATCAAGACCTTGGGCACGCATGTGATCGCTATCAAGCTCCATGACGCGGTGACGGCCCACATTCCTGTGGAAGTCGTTGCCGCTTAGCCCGAATGCACCGCGTGCTGGCCGTGTAGCGACCATGCAGTGGTGCATCCAGGCTTAGGTGATTCACACCATTAACTGTTGACGTATCGTGGCTGCCGTCGTGCGTTCCGCACGAATCTGGCGCAGTGAGGCCGACCAAGTGTTGCAACGTGAACTTGCCCGTTTGGCCCCGGTGACGAACCCGTTGGTGCGCGCATTCGCCGATGCGGGGCATTCGCTCTACCTTGTGGGGGGCCCTGTTCGCGATGCCCTGCTGGGCATCTCTCCGGTGGATCTGGATTTCACCACGTCGGCTCGTCCGGACGAGATCGAAGCGATCTTGCGCCGGATGGGGGGGCCGATCTGGGACATGGGTCGCGCCTTTGGGACCATCGGCACGATCATGCGCGCAGGAGGCAACGAGTGGCAGGTGGAGGTCACCACTTTCCGCGCCGACGCTTACATCCCTGAATCGCGCAAGCCCGAGGTGCGGTTCGGCGAACGCATCGAAGACGACCTGATCCGGCGCGACTTCACCATCAACGCGATGGCGGTCGACTTGTCCGACGGGTCTTTCATCGATCCTTTTCAGGGGGAAGCGGACCTGGCTGAGCACATCATCCGTACCCCCGCCGCTGCCCAGATGTCTTTCTCGGACGACCCGCTGCGCATGATGCGGGCTGCCCGGTTCGCTGCCCGGTTCGGCTGTGCTCCCACGGGTGAGGTCATCGCCGCCATCCAGGAGATGGCTGAGCGGCTGAGCATCGTCTCCCATGAGCGGATTCGCGACGAACTGACCAAGCTGTTGTTGACTGACACTCCACGCGTTGGCGTGGATATCCTTGTCAGGACGGGATTGGCTGAGCAGTTCCTTCCAGAATTGCCAGCTTTACAGCTAGAGATTGATGAGCACCACCACCATAAGGATGTCTACGAACATTCTCTGGTGGTCCTGGACCAGGCCATCTGGTTGGAGAAGGAACGCGGTCACGCCCCTGACATCGTCAACCGGTTGGCGGCCTTGTTGCACGATATTGGCAAGCCCCGGACGAAACGGTTGGAGCCGGGCGGGAAAGTGAGTTTTCACCACCATGATGTCGTCGGGGCGAAGATGGCCGCCAAGCGACTGGCCACCCTGAAGTACCCCAAGGATGTGATCGAGTCGGTCTCCGCTCTGATCGAGCTTCATCTGCGTTTCCATGGATATGGGGAAGGACAGTGGACGGACTCGGCAGTGAGACGGTACGTGCGCGACGCCGGTCCCGAACTGGAGCGACTCCACATCCTGACCCGCTCGGACTGCACGACGCGTAATCGCGCGAAGTCAGAACGCCTGCGCCGGGCCTACGAGGAACTGGAATGGCGGATCGACGAACTGGCCAGCCAAGAGGAGCTGAATTCCATCCGCCCGGACCTGGACGGCAACCAGATCATGGAGATCCTCGGCGTCGGTCCCGGTCCCGTGGTCGGACAAGCGTACACGTTCCTGCTCGACAGGCGGCTGGACCGGGGACCAGTCAGCCACGAGGAAGCCGCGCAGGAACTACTGGCCTGGTGGCAGGACCGGCAGTAACGCGACGGCGATCCCGATTAAGAGCGTGCTGAAATACGCTGTTCCGAACGAGGACGTGCCGGGCGGGATGAGCTGGTGACCCCACATCTTGTACATGGACTGGACGTCCATCGCAAGATGTGGTGTCACCAGATCGCCCGATCCGGTGCGCCGCAGCCGGGACATGGTATTTCAGCGGGCTCTTAACCCTCGTCTGCCTGCTCCTGGGTATCGCGCAACTGTCGCCGCCCTGCGGACCAGGTGATCCCGACGGAGGCGGCGATGACACAAATCATGGCCAACCCGTCGGTCAGGCTGAGGCGTTCACCCAGGATGGCAAGGGCGAACAGGGCCGCCATGGCGGGTTCCAGCGACATCAGGATGGAAAATATCCGTTGGTCGAGGGTACGCAGGGCAGCCAGCTCCAGGCCGTACGGAAGAACTGAACTGAGCAAACCCACGGCCAAGCCGACGCCCCAGACCCACGGGTGGACCAAGACGTGGTGGAACATGACCAGAACGGGGACGAGCAGGACCACCGAACCGACCAGGTTGGCGACTAGGACCGCCTGGACGCCCGACCAGGACCGGCCGACGTGCGGGGTGAAGACAATGTACGCTGCCCAGCAGGCAGCCGCCATCAGGGCGAAGGCCACGCCACTGACTGTCAGCGAACCGGGTGACCAGCCCAGCAGGAGGACGCCGAGCGCGGCCAGCGCCACCCAGACCAGATCCCTGAGGCCGTGGTGCATCAGGATCCGGCTGGCCGCCACGCCCAGGGGCCCGAGGAACTCGATGGTCACCGCCAACCCGATCGGGATCCGTGAAATCGCCTGGTAGAACGTGACATTCATCGCGACCAGCGAAATCGAATACCCGGCCAGCACCAACCAGTCGTGCCGTGGCCGCCCCCGGAAATGAGGCCGGACGAAGATCGCCATCAGCAGCCCGCCCATGGTCACCCTCAGCCACGCCATCTCCAGCGGCCCGGCGACCGGAAAGAGGTCTTTCGCAAAAGCCGACCCGATCTGGACCGAGGTGATCGAGCCCAGGGTCATCAGGATGGCTTTGCGCATGTCGGGGATTTCAGTCGGAGTAGGGCAGGACCGTGGGCGCCGCGATGCCCGCCGCGCTCAAGGCGGCCATGGCTCTTTCCCGGATCTCTCGTGAGGGTGCGAATTGTTGGTTGGGAGGAGTACGGATACGAATGCGCATTGTCAGAGTCGTCGCCGTGATCGACTCCACGCCCAGCAACTCCGGCGGTTGGAGCAGCACATCCGCGACACTGGGTTCCTGCGAGACCTCGTCGACGACTGCGGTCAATATCTCGGTCACCTTCGCGACATCGGCGTCATAGGCCACCGGCACGTCGATCAGCCCTGTGGAGTACCCCTGCGAGATGTTGCCCACCCGCAGGATTTCGCCGTTGCGGACGTACCAGATCATGCCGGAGGAGTCGCGCAGCGTGGTGATGCGCAACGTGATGTTCTCGACTGTGCCCGTCACCTCGCCGACGTTGATCAGATCGCCCACGCCGTACTGGTCTTCGATGATCATCGACATCCCCGACAAATAGTCCTTGATAAGCGATTGCGCGCCGAAGGCCAGGACGATCCCGCCGATCCCAGCCGAGGCGAGGATCGGGCTGAGCGGGAGGTTGAGGATCCCCAAGATCGTCAACACCACCACGATGACCAGGATAAACGTCCAGATCGACTTGGCCATGTGGGCCAGGGCCGTCACGTGGACG